>JAQICK010000442.1 GCA_027858595.1 Melioribacteraceae bacterium | reverse complement strand
GAACCAATAAATGCAAAAAATAATTGGAAAATTGACGCTTGGGGAAAAACACTTCATGTTATTTTGGATAACGAAAATGAGCCAATTGAAGGCAATATTGTTTATTTGTTCATTGATAAATTTACCGATGGTAAATATCAACCATTTGATAGTAAATCAGTAAATATTAAATCAAATACTCAAAGAATTGTGCATGATTATAATTTTTCTGAATCGGGAAAATATAAACTTTACTACATAAATATTTCACAGAAAAAACTAGCTTCTGTAATTATATCAATATCTGACAAATCGAAAAAAAGACCTAAAGCCGTAAAAAGAAGTAACTATTACGATACTGTAGAACTTTTGTTTTGCAAAAAGGTTTTAGTTGGTGGAACTCCAATAGGGATAACTAAAAGAGCTTCTCTTAGTGAGGATAATGGGGAAATTTATGTTCAGATATCTAACTACTCCCCACTAAGATCAGAAATAATTCTAGTCGATTTTTGGAGAAAAGAGCATCGTTCTTTTGAGTATGATGAATATATTGAATCGAAAAAATATAAGGTTGATCCTGAGTGGAAAGACACTTTTTTCAAATATAAATTCACACAAGCTGGTGAGTATAAAATTGTAATTTACAATCAAGAAGAAGTATTGATTAGTACTGGTTATATAAATGTTCTAAATTAAGGGTATAATTTTAGTAACACCAAAACATGACGAACTTTAGATTATTGATGTAAATATAGCGTATCTTTTTAAATGTTCATCTAATTTGGCATGTTGTGGAATGGATAGATACTGCTTCCCAGCATAATTCTTGAATACAAATAACTTTTTTGGAGTTATTGAAAAACACCGAAGCTTAAAAGTAGCATTTTTGAAACGATAGCATACAAAAAAACAGATAAACAAAGATGAATTAAATTCTATAATTGCTGAAATGGCTAATAGTTTTTATAGAGATGTTTTAAATATGAAGTTTAGCCCAGTGTTAAAAAAAGACCCCAGAGAATCATTCCCTGGGGTTAGTTGAATTAATTCACTAATAATTAGAGTGCAAATAAAGCACCTATTTCAACTGAAAAGTAACTTCCATCCATAGTGTTATATTGTAAATTTCCATCAAGTGTAACATTTCCTACATTATAGTATGCTCCACCGCCAAGACCTAAGCCAAATTGTGTGTCAGAAAATGATTCTGTCGTTGGTGCTCCTGTAGTCCAATCTATTGAAGGAAATGAGTAACTCATAAAGTGAAATCCTAATTCAGCAGATGCGTATGGAGTAAAGCCACTTTGATTGCCAAAAGAATATCTACCGCCAAATAAAACTGGTATAGTAGAAAGATTTCCATCCCAACCATCGTAGCTCCAAGTGACATATCCTAAAGTCCCTGTCAAATCAATATTTTCATCAATTCCGTAAAAGAATGTACCATTTAATCCAAATCCAATATTTGTTCCAGATTGAGGGAATGCAATTACCAATGAAGGTTCAACTTTCATTGCACCTTTTTGAGCGTTTGATGTTGACACAACAAACAATAATGCTAAAATTACTAATCCTATTTTTTTCATCTTTTTCCTTAAGTATTTAAAATATTCAGTTTGTTTATCATATTTTTTTCTGTTTGTTCACTAGAGAGAGAATGTTCCAGTAATAGTTAGTACTTTTGTTGAATCTGTAGTCAAAGTAGTCATATCAATTACGTACCCACTTCCAGAAAAACTACCATTTACACTAGTTGTAGAGAGTTCATTAATAGTTACAATTCCAGTGTGCATTTCTGCCATTAAAGCGTCTGTTTGATTTACATAAGTTATAGTACTTTCATCTGGGATGCTAAATGTACCAGTTTTTGCCTCAAGGATACTTATTACAATTGCTATATCATTAACTTCTTCCCCTAAAGTAACTAATACTTCTTCTCCAGATTTTAGAAAGCCTAATTCTGCGTCAAAAGTTCCACTACCAGCTCCTGATAATGTAAATTCAGCATTTGCATCTGCACTTCCATAACTTTCTGGTGGGTTAGTTACACTTTCATCATCTCCACACGCAACAAAAAGTAAAGCTAAGATTATAAGACTTGCCAATAATTTCTTTTTCATTTTATTTTCCTTCAATTAGTTTTAAATATCATTTCAAAAATGATGTTTAAAATATATTACTAGTTATTATTAGTTTGCTAGAGGATTAGAATTACTACTACCCTGATTATTATTCACCATAAAGCAATTAGAATTCTGTGCAGTTTTTATA
>JAQICK010000146.1 GCA_027858595.1 Melioribacteraceae bacterium | reverse complement strand
CTTTTTTCTTAATAGACATTTCGAACCCGTTTTTGGGGTGAGAAATCTTTTACTATTCACAAGATTTACCTTTCTGTGAGCTTACGGTTCTCACTTCAGACAAACTACGTCTGTATTCTTCCAAGGGAATTCCTTCGGAAGAAATGACAGATTATTTTATAATTATCATTGGTAATATTACAATTAGATAATGCTGTTATAATTAGACCTCAGCCAATAACAGCAAAAGAACAAAAAAAAAGCGATTCAATAGAATCGCTTTTTTAGTGATTATTTTACTAATTTTAATCTATTTATTGCACGTTTCAGAGAAAATTCCACACGCTCATAATCGATAGACCTTTCACTAGAATCCTTTTTAAGACGTTTTTTAGCTCTACTAAGAGCTTCTTCAGCACGTTGGGCATCAATATCCTCTTTGCTCTCAAATGATTCTGCTAAAACAACAACTTTATTATTAAGAACTTCAACGGTACCGCCACCTGTTGCATAATTTGTTGATGTTTCTGCTTCGTCTTCAATTTTAATAAATCCAACTTCAAATGAACTCATTAAGGGAGCATGGTTAAAAAGAACTTGAAAATTACCTTTTGTTCCAGGTATTGTAATTGATTTTACATTACATTCAAAAGCAATTTTAGATGGTGTTACTATTTCAACTTTTAATTCTTTCATAATTTAGATTTGAGATTTTGAGATGTGAGACACAAGAATTTTGTAATTCTACACAGACTTAATCCCATATATTTTCCATTTTTTATTTTAATCTTGATACTAATTTCTTGATACTTGTAGCTACTCTACTTCCATTTTTTTAGCTTTTTCAACAGCTTCTTCAATAGTTCCTACATACATAAATGCAGATTCTGGTAAATTATCGTGTTTTCCATCAAGAATTTCTGTAAATCCTTTAATTGTATCTTCCAATTTAACATATTTACCAGGCATTCCAGTAAATTGCTCTGCAACTGCAAAAGGCTGACTAAAGAATCTTTGAATTCTTCTTGCTCTTCCAACAATTGTTCTATCTTCCTCAGATAACTCATCCATTCCCATAATGTTAATAATATCTTGCAAATCATTATAAGCTTGAAGAATTTCCTTAACTCTACGTGCAATGTCGTAATGTTCTTGACCAACAACACCGGGTTCAAGAATTCTTGAAGACGATTCTAGAGGATCAACAGCCGGATAAATTCCTAACTCGGATATTTGACGACTTAATACTGTAGTTGCATCTAAATGTGCAAATGTTGTTGCAGGAGCAGGATCAGTTAAATCATCTGCAGGCACATAGATAGCTTGTACAGAAGTAATTGAACCTTTATCAGTTGAAGTTATACGTTCTTGCATTTCACCCATCTCAGATGCAAGGTTTGGCTGATAACCAACCGCAGAAGGCATTCTTCCAAGCAAAGCACTAACTTCTGAGCCAGCTTGTGTAAAACGGAAAACATTATCAACAAAAAGAAGTACATCTCTTTCTTCAACATCACGGAAATATTCAGCAATTGTAAGTCCAGTTAAACCAACACGTAAACGTGCTCCTGGAGGTTCATTCATTTGTCCAAACACAAGAGCAGTTTTTTTAAGAACTCCAGACTCTTTCATTTCGTTCCAAAGGTCATTTCCTTCACGAGTTCTTTCACCAACACCAGAGAAAACTGAATACCCACCATGCTGTTTAGCAATATTGTGAATTAATTCCATAATAATAACTGTTTTACCAACACCAGCACCACCAAACAAACCAGTTTTTCCACCTTTTGAATATGGCTCAAGTAAATCGATTACTTTAATACCAGTTTCAAACATCTCTTGTTTTGTAGTAAGGTTTTCAAATTTTGGAGCATGTCTGTGAATTGGATGACGAAGTTTAGTTTTAATTTCACCTAAATCATCAATACCTTCTCCAAGCACTGAAATTAAGCGACCAAGAGTCTCTGGTCCAACAGGAACAGTAATAGGTGCACCAGTATCATTTGCTACCATTCCACGAACAAGACCGTCAGTTGAATCCATAGCAATTGTTCTAACTCGGTTTTCACCAAGATGCTGTTGAACTTCAACTGTTAATTCTTCTTCTTTTCCTTCTAAACTTGTACGCGGAATTTTGATTGCATTAAAAATTGCTGGAAGGTATCCATCTTCAAAATCGACATCGACAACGGGTCCAATTACTTGAACAATTTTTCCTTTTGGGTTAGCCATTTATTACCTTGATTTGATATTAAATATAAATTTAAAACTACCAATTTATAGATACTTAATCAATTTAATTCTACTTAATCAGCGATTCCAGCGATTCAGGGTAAAGACAAATATATAAATTGGCTGCCCTCCAAATATGCCAATATATAGTCCTCCCCATGTTAAACTTGAGTTAGTTTAATTTTTGTGTTTTGTATG
>JAQICK010000160.1 GCA_027858595.1 Melioribacteraceae bacterium | reverse complement strand
GAAGAACTATTACAAAAAACATGAAACGATTACAGAATAAATAAAGTATCTTCGATACTTTATTTATTCATTTTCTTAAAAGTAGGAGTCAACCTATTTCAGGACGCTGCATATTCTCTTAAGATGACTGCATTGCTATGAAGGATAGGTCTTCCTTGCATACAATATTTTGTAGAAATTAGAGAGACGTTCGAATTGAACGCCTCTCTTAAATAATGAGCAAATGAAAATTACTTAGAGAGCCTTTTCGTATCGCTCAGAAACTGCATCCCAATTTACTACGTTAAAAAAGTTTTCAATATATTCTGGACGTCTGTTTTGATATTTCAAATAATACGCGTGTTCCCAAACATCAAGTCCAAGAACTGGAGTTCCTTTAACTTCTGCAACATCCATTAATGGATTATCTTGATTTGGTGTTGATGAAACAACAAGATTACCATCTTTAACCAATAACCAAGCCCAACCAGAACCAAAACGAGTTGCTGCCGCTTTTGAAAATACTGTCTTAAAATTATCAAATGAACCAAATGTAGCATTAATATCATCGGCTAATTTTCCAGATGGATTTCCACCTTTATCTTTACCCATAATTGACCAAAACAACGAATGATTAAAATGTCCGCCACCATTATTTCTTACGGCTGTAGGCAACATCCCAGCACTTTCTAAAAGTTCTTCAAGCGATTTTGCTTCTAATTCAGTTCCAGCAATGGCGTTGTTTAAATTGTTTACATATCCAGCATGGTGCTTTGTAAAATGTATTTCCATTGTCATTGCATCTATATATGGTTCTAATGCATCGTAGCTATAAGGTAGTTCAGGCAAATTATATTTTCCCATTTTGTATCTCCTTGTTAATTAAATAAGTCTGTTAGTTTTAAGTTTTTCATCAACACGATTATTTCATCTTGTAGCCTAAGAAATGGATTCCTCAAGTTACAATTTTCAATTCTCGCACAATTTTGTATTGTCGCATTTTCGCAAAGACATTCTGTAAGTTGAACATCAATATCAATAGCATTTATTATGGAATGAAGTGAAATTTCAGTTGGATCAATTGCAAACCGATATCCGCCAAGTTTACCTTGAACAGAATCTAAAATTCCGTTTTTCTTTAATTTCTGCAGAAGCTTAGCAACTAGTTCTGCAGGGATGTTTTCATTTTCAGCAATATCCTTAGCAACAAGCAAGTTGGAACTTTGATTATTGTAAATCTGCTTTAAGGCAAATATCGAGTATTCAACTGATTTAGATATCTTTAACATAATACGACCATAATTATCGTATTTAAGATATGCAAAATATTTTAATAAGTCAAGGCGTCTGTTTATGTGAGATTAAATAATATAATTAGATTTAAGATGAGTGAGTATTACTCAAAAAAAAAGGATTTACCTCATTGAGATAAATCCTTTTTACAATTTGTGAAAAACATTGTACTTTATGCGTGGCTAGTTCCAAATTTTCTTTTTAGTTTGTAATACCAAGCAAAACTTAAGAAATAAGAAACAGCAAAGTTACCAGCAATTATAATTGCAAACCACATTAAAACAGTCCAATCTAATGATACACCAGTAAAATTATCCATTTCAAATTGAGGATTAAGAGAAAATGCAGGTACATAAGCAAATAGGAAAGGAGCAACATATAAAAACTTAGCAAATTTAAATGCATTAAATGCTGTGGGCCACATAGGAGCCTTAGCAATTGCCGCTCCTGCAAATGCTGCTATACAAACTGGAGGCGAAATATTTGAATCTTGGCTCAACCAGTAAACAATCATATGTGAAGCAATGGGATTAACACCTAGATGTGTAAGCGCAGGAACAGCTACAACCGCAGTAATTAAATAAGCCGCAGTTACCGGAACTCCCATTCCAAGAACTAAAGATGCAAGAGCAATTAATCCAATTGTAAGAACTAAACTACCGTCCGCTAATTGAATAACAATATCAGCAAAAGTTAAAATCAATCCAGAAAATGTTAGCATTGAAATAATAATACCAATTATACCAACAGTTGCCCCAATTTTTAAACTACTTTCAGTTCCTTTAATAGAAGCATTAATAAATCCCTTAATTTTAATTCTGGATTCATTATCTTTAACCCAACTAACAGCAATGCAAGTACCAATACCAACAACTGCGGCAAACCCTGCAGAATATCCGTAAAGCATTAAAACAGTTATTATAATTAGTGGTGCCATATAATACCATTCTTCTTTAAATATTTCCATTGCGTTTCTAGCACTTTTATCGCCTGTAATATTATGGGCTTTTGCTTCGTAGTGCACCATAACAAACACGGAAAAGAAATACATTGCAGCAGGGAAAATTGCTATAAGCATAATGTAAGCATAGTTTACACCTGTTAACTCTGCCATTATAAAACCACCAGCACCCATAATCGGTGGCATAAACATACCTCCAATTGATGCAGCAGGTTCAATTGCCCCAGCTACCTGAGGTCTAAAACCAGCTTTTTTCATTAACGGAATAGTAAACGCACCTGTAGAAACTACGTTTGCAATAGCACTTCCAGAAATTGAACCAAATAAAGCACTTGCAATAACAGCTACTTTTGCTGGTCCACCGGTTTTGTGTCCAACAGCTGCCAAAGGAAAATCGATAAAGAATTTTTGAGCACCAGATTGTTCCAAAAAAGAACCGAAAAGAACAAATAGTAAAACATAAGTTGCAAGAACATTAGCCATAATTCCAAAAACACCATCTTCTCTGAAGAAGATTGTAGTACAGACTCCTAGAAAAGTATCGCCAGGATGCATAATTAAATCAGGTGCAAACTCACCGTATATTCCATACGTTAACATTACAACACCAATAATAACAAATACAAACCCAACCGCTCTTCTAGCAATTTCAATACCTAAAATTACACCAACCGCCGCAACATATTGGTCTAATTCAGTTTCCATTCCGGCTCTATAATTAAGATTTTCATAATTATATATCCAATAAACAACTGTGGAAGCAGCTGCAGTCATCAAAACATAATCTAATACCCTAAACAGCGGATTAGATGATTTATATAACATAAACACCAAAATGTATGTAACTAAAACGTAAATACCTCTGTGATACTCTGTTGGGGCAGGAATCCAAACAGCAGCAATAACGTAAAAAACAACGAGAAATACAGATAGAGATGCAAATACTGTTTTTTCAAATTTATTTAAATTTTCATACATATTTTTCTCAATTTAAATAATAAAAAAGCCTGACCGTTTAATCAGGCTTTTAATAAAAACAAGTTAATTATTTAATAACACCCATTTCTTTCCAGAATTTTGCAGCACCTGGATGTAAAGGAGTAACAATACCTGTAAGTCCGCCAGCAACTGACATAGCTTTTGCTGATTTATGAACTTCTACCATTGAAGCTAAACCTTCTGGGCTCCAAATAGTTTTACATAATTTATATACTACATCTTCAGGAACATCTTTATTTGCAATCCAAAGAGCGCCATCTTGGAAAGAAGGAACATCTTTTGTTTGTCCATTATATGTGTTTGCAGGAATTACTCTTTTTTGGAAGAAAGGATTAGACGCAAAATAATTAGAATTATTTAATTCATCCCATAGGTTTAACAATACAACATCTTCTTGTAATGCAACTTCAAGAACAGCAGCATTAGGATAACCAGCAAATACCCAAAAAGCATCTAATGGACCATTTTTCAATCCATCAGCTGCTCCACGATAACCTAAGTTTTCGTGTTTTATTTTGTCCCACAATCCTAAGTGTTTAAACATCATTTCTGCATTTGCAGCAGCACCAGAACCAGCATTACCAACACCAACTCTTTTTCCTTCTAAATCTTTAAGAGATTTAATTTCAGAATCTTTTTCAACAATCATTTGACCAGGAGCACCATAGAAAAATCCTATAGATCTTACATCTTCGTATTTATTATCATCTTTATTTAAATTACCATTTAAAGCTGCAAATACATGACCTGAATAAGCAACACCAAAGCTAGATTTTCCACTGTTACAAGTTCTAATGTTTTCAATTGAACCACCAGAAGACGAGGCTAGTACTCTAACATCATTTTTTTTAGCAATAGTTGAAATTGCACTTGCATAATATTGGTATGTTCCACCTGATGGACCACCAGAGAATTTATATACTTGTGAAAATAAATCCATTGGTATTACAAGTGCTGTAAAAACTAGAGCTAGCACAATACTTTTAATTTTTTTCATTTTATTCCCTTATTTAATTTTTAGTGTGTGTTATTTGGTTTACGAGAAACTAATACAGAACATGGTGCATGACGAATAACCTTATCGGTTGTACTTCCGAAAATCGCAGTCTTAATATCACCTAATCCTCTTGTAGCTATTACAATTAAATCAGTATTCGTTTCTTCGGCTTCTTTAATTATTTCAACAGAGGGTTTACCTGTCCTGATTACAACTTTACATTTGTCTTTTATATCGGCACTACTGGGAAGTTTGTGGATAAAGATTTAACTTACCAAGAAAAAAGAGTATTGCCGTTCTAAAATTCTCAAACTTTCTAAACCCTCTACCGATAGTTTTAATCTCTTGAATTTTG
>JAQICK010000202.1 GCA_027858595.1 Melioribacteraceae bacterium | reverse complement strand
GAAATCTCGTGAATAGTGGGAGATTTCTCAATCGCTACAAAACAAGCTCATTTCGAAATGACATTGAAACTATACTGAGCAAATAAAATAGAATTATTTGCTGACATTATTAGAACTTAGCCTTAAAAACAAAGTAATTTTTAATTAGTTTATCTTTCCAAAACCTCAACTCCATCTTCTTTAGCAACCACAACGAAATTTGCCATTTTAACAAACAACCCATGTTCAACAATTCCCGCACGTTTCTCTAATTTTCTAGCTAATTTTTTAGGGTTTTCTATAACCCCAAAGTTTGCATCTAAGATGTAATTTCCTTCGTCTGTATTTAGAACACTTCCATTATCATTTAAACGTTGTTTAACTTCTGCTCCTAATAATTGAAGGTATTCCTTTTCAACAGTAAGCGCCATTTTTATTACCTCAACAGGAACAGCCCATTTTTCTCCTAATGAGTTAGAAACTTTCGATTCATCAACAATAATTACGTATTTCTCACTTACTTGTGCAATTACTTTTTCATGCAGATGAGCAGCACCGCCACCTTTTATCAAGTTTAATTTTTTATCAACTTCATCAGCACCGTCAATTGTTAAATCTAATTTTGGATTATTTGCAAGAGTATCTGTAGGAATCAATAGCTCAATTGCCAAACGCTCTGTTTTTTTAGAAGATGAAACACCAATAATATTTTTCAGTTCTCCTGAATTTAATTTCTCAGCAAGCACATGTAAAACATGATTAAATGTAGAGCCAGTTCCAAAACCTAATACCATTCCAGATTTGACAAACTCAACGGCTTTTTCAGCAGACTTACGTTTTAAGTTATCTTGATTATTCATGAGCAGACCTTTGTAATAATTGTAAAAGCAAATTTTGAAGAATACAAAGTATCCTTAATTAAATAGGAATTCTTTATATTTGCACTACAAAAATTAGCTACTGAGAAATGAAGACACAAGATTTATTTTCTTGTGTTATTTTGGTTTTAAGAGAAAGGTTAGATATAGATGAACAAAAGCAAAGTATATATAGAAACATATGGTTGCCAGATGAACCTTGCAGATACAGAAGTTGTTATGGGGATTCTGAACAACAAAGGTTATGAACTTACAAAAGAAATTGATTCTGCTGATGTTGTGTTTTTAAACACATGCAGTGTTCGTGATAATGCAGAGCAGCGTATTCACGGAAGACTTGGGAAAATTGGGACACTAAAAAAAGGTAATCCAAACTTGGTTATTGGTGTGCTTGGCTGCATGGCAGAACGATTACGCGATGATTTAATCACCAAGAAGAAAATGGTTGATCTTGTAGTAGGACCCGATGAATATAGAAAATTACCAGAACTTATCAACAACGCTGTTGCAGGTGAAAAAGGAATTGGAGTAAAACTATCCCGTACCGAAACCTACGAGGATATTGAACCATATCGTGAAGAAGGGCTAAATGCTTGGCTTTCCGTAATGCGTGGTTGCGATAAATTTTGCACATATTGCGTTGTTCCTTTCACTCGTGGAAGAGAGCGTAGTAGTAAACTTGAATCGGTAGTTGAAGATGTTCGTAAACTTTCTGAAAGAGGATTTAGAGAAGTTACTTTACTTGGACAAAATGTTAATTCATATTCCGATAGTGAAAATGATTTTGCAGACCTTCTTGTTGCATGTGCAAACATTGCCCCTAACTTACGAATCAGATTTATGACATCACATCCTCAAGATTTATCGGATAAACTGCTTTATGTAATTTCTGAGCATTCTAATATTTGCAATTACATTCATCTACCCGTCCAAGCTGGCTCCGATAGAGTTTTAAAAGAAATGAACCGTACATATACAATTGAACATTATTTTGGAATTATTGAACGAGCACGAAAAATTATTCCAGGCGTTACTTTCTCAACAGATATAATTGCTGGATTCCCTACAGAAACTGAGGAAGAACACAAAATGACTTTGGATGTAATGGCTAAAGTCCGTTACGATGGTGCATTTATGTTTAAGTATTCTCCACGCAAAGGCACGCGAGCCTTCAAGATGGAAGACGATATTCCAGAAGAAGTGAAATCACGAAGACTAACGGAAATAATCGATCAACAGCTACAAATTGCATTAGAAATTAATCAAGAACTAATTGGTACCGAAGACATTGTGCTTGTCGAAAATCTTAGCAAAAAATCTGACCAATTTTATTCTGGTAGAACAGATACAAAAAAGATTGTAATACTTCCAATTGCAAACAATGTAAAAATTGGCGACATGGTTAAAGTGAAAATTTACAAAGCAACTTCTGCCACTCTGTTTGGAGCCTTTATTGAAATTGTTGATGTTTATAAAAAACAGAACACAGACAACACAGATTTATTATGATTTTCACTGATTAGATTGATAAACAATGATTTTTACATTAGTTTCAAATAGTTAATTAATTAAAGAATATAAAATGAAATTTACATTAATTGTTCTGTTCCTATTTGTTTCAATAATTTCTGCACAAGTTGATATTGTGTCAACGCTTAAGCATATTGAGTCGGGCGAAATTGATGAAGCAAAAAGTGATTTTAGAAGACTAAATTCTCGTTATCCAGATGATGCAAATGTGAAATTTTTAGCTGCTGTTCTTGCAGAAAATGGTGACGAAGCTCTTCAAAAATATTCAATGGTTTATACTAAACATCCAAATTCACAATTTGCCGATGCCGCATTATACCGCGTGTTTTCTTACTACTATTCACTTGGCATTTATAACAAAGCTGAAAGATATTTAACTCAGCTTAAAGATAATTATCCAAACTCCCCGTATATAAAGGCTGCCGATAGAAATTTACCTAGTGAGGATTTCTTTATTCAATCTGTTACTGATACAAAAGAGGAAGAAACTCCTACAGTTAGCAAAGTTATAGAAAAATATAAATACACTGTACAAGCTGGTGCTTTCCTGAACAAAACAAATGCGAACAATCTTAAAAAGAAATTTGAAGCTAAAGGAATGTATGCTGACATATATACAAAAGAAGTAGGCGGTTCACTATTAAATGTTATTGTTATTGGGAAATTTAAAGATAAAGATTCAGCACAACCACTTCTTGATGAGTTAAAAAAAGATTACAAACTTAATGGAAGAGTTGTTTTGCTAAATTGATATTTATACACAGCTGAAAATATGTTTTAATATTACACAAAAAATTACTTCCTATATTCATTTATGATTTTTATAATACTTCTTTTCTTTGGAGGAGCATCCGGGTCATATTCTAGCACACGAGAAATGCTAATTAAGTCTTTCATTTTCAGCAGCCTTATCGGAATGTTCTTACTAAACAAATTATTTCACTACAAAAATTTGTGGGTGTTTGTTGATAACCTCCAACTATCCAGAGTCAAGCTAAGAGTCTTAAATCTATTCGGTTACATAATATTTGCAATTACCTTTTCAATATTGGTTACGCTGTAGAGTGTTAATTTTCGATTCTATAATATTCAGTTACGGAACTAAGAAAATTCTTAATGGCATTTATCTTAACTTACCAAAAGGAATGATTGTTGGTCTATATGGAATAAATGGTAGTGGAAAATCAACTCTATTAAAAATTGGTTGTGGACACTTAAAAGAAAATGTTGGAAATGTTTTTATAAATGAAGAATCACAATATGAGAAATCATTAAACTCTAGATTTGAAAAGATTGCTTACCTGTCCCAAAACACTTTTTTGCCATCTGATTTAACTGTAAAAGAAATTGTTACAAAAAACGGATATACAAAAGAGACTTTTCAAAATGATTCATTAATTGGTAAAATATTTTTAAACAAAATCAACTCTCTATCAGGAGGCGAGTTACGATATTTAGAGATAAAACTTTTGCTTGAATTAAACAGAGAATATTATTTGCTCGATGAACCATTCTCCGGAATTGAACCAATTATGATTGAAAAAATAATTTCCTTACTACTTGAGGCAAAATCTAATAATAAGGGAATTTTGATTACGGATCATTTTTATCGCTATGTTAAGGAAATAAACGATATTTCTTACATTCTTAAAAAT
>JAQICK010000406.1 GCA_027858595.1 Melioribacteraceae bacterium | reverse complement strand
CGAATATTCAGCCTGGGCATTTTTACAAAAATTACTGTTGAATTAGATAAAAAAAATAGTAAGAATTCAATATCAATTAAAATTGAAGAGAGTTGGCATATTTTCCCTGTTCCATTTTTGAATATTAGAGAAAAAACTCTTGAAAGAACATCCTACGGAATTAGCTTTAAATATAAAAATTTTAGAGGTCGCAATGAGACCATTAGGGCTACGCTATCACTTGGCTACGATCCGTATTACAGCTTGCAATACGAAAATCCACTAATAATTCCTTCGGCAGACATTAGCTTTTATTTTACTGGGGCTTACCTAACTCCAATAAATAAAAGTCTTAAATTAGAAAAAGCAAATGGTGAAGAATTTGATTTTAATTCAATACTAGTAAATACGATTTGGGGAAAGAGAATTAACAAAGAAAACAATTTCTTTTTTACGTTAGCTTATTCAAGTATTAAAGCACCAAACGAAAATATAAATTCATATATGGCAAGTGGAACATCAGATGATCAAACTGTCTCTGCAGGAATCGCGTATATTTTAGATTCACGAAATCTTAAACAATATGCAAATGCTGGGTTTTATTTGCAATTGGATTATTTGTATAATGGTGTTGGCAATAGTGAGATAGATTACAATAATGTAACTTTAGACATTAGAAACTATAGGGAATTATACAAAACCCTTATGATTAAAGGGCGTTTTAGTGGAAGGCACACATTTGGCAATAATGTTCCTTATTACAACTACTCAAGATTAGGATTTGATTATTACACGCGAGGTAGCAGATATCTAGTTCGTGAAGGAAATAACAGATTACTAGGATCAGTTGAGTTAACATATCCTATACTCACAGAGTGGAATTTTGCAATGGACTTACCTATACTGCCAAATAGTTTAACACGCTCACGAATTGCAATACACATTGGGCTTTTTGCAGATGCCGCAACAGTATTTAATAATGGCGAAAAAGTCTTGCTAAATAATTTTAATTCTGGATATGGATTTGGAGTAACATTTTTATTTTTGCCCTATAGTTCCTTTAGGGTTGAATACGCATTTAACGAAATGGGGAAAGGAGAATTTTTAATTGAAACAGGAATATCTTTCTGACATTGAACTATATTTCGCCACAAAAATAAATAGAAATAGCATTACTATAACTGGTGATGAATCAAAACACATTGCAAAAGTTATGAGGCATACTGTTGGCGATATTCTTCATGCTACAGATGGTGCAGGAAATTATTTTGAAACTACAATTTCTGAAATCACTAAAAATAGCGTGATAGCTAGTATTAACAGCGCAAAGAAGTATTTCAACAATTTTGAAAAAATATATTTCTGTTTCCCACGATTAAAGAGTAGTGATAGATTTGAATTTGAACTTGAAAAATCTATAGAATTGGGAATTACAAACTTTATAATATTTCATTCTGAAAGAACAATACCTAAAGGTGATAAATTAGAACGCTGGAACAAAATTGCACTTGCAGCAATGAAGCAATCGCTACGGACATTTTTGCCAAAAATTGAATATGCGAGTTCGCTTAAAAAAATAAACTCTCTCAATGGAAGAAAAATTATTTTTGACCAAAAGGGGAGTGAGAGTTTAATCCAATATATAAATGAATCTAAAGGTAAAATAAATAGTGAAAATCACTATCTTATTTTTGGACCTGAAGGTGGATTGTCACAAAAGGAAATAAATTCTGTTGATGATAGTTTAACTTTAACATTAACTCAAAATAGATTAAGAGCAGAAACGTCAGTAATAGCAACTGCTACAGCTATTTCTTTACTTTAATTCTTTTTATTCCATCTTTTTTAATTAGCATTATTTTGTGTAAAGAATATCGAACCCAACTCATTTATCATCTCTTTCTTTTGATGGCTTTTTTTGATTAAATCAAATTAAAATAATTCAATAATTTTTTTTATAAGCTTTTCAAATTTCTCTTTGACCAACTCAGCTGTTTCCATAACTTCTTGATGATTAAGCTTGTTTGGCGAAATGCCTGCAGCGTAGTTAGTTATACATGAGATAGCTCCAACCTCCATTCCTAATGCAGATGCATAAACAGCTTCGTGGACAGTGGACATTCCAACTGCATCGCCACCAAGTTTTTGTGTCATACGTATTTCTGCTGGAGTTTCGTAGCTTGGTCCTGAACTATACCAGTAAACACCTTCTTTTAATAGTACTTGCTCTTTTAAAGCTGCAGATTGAATTATGCTATTTATCTTAGCAGATGGGAAATCGAAAAATCGTTGTCTCATCTCTGTGGTTGCTAATCCAATTAGTTGTGCTAATTCTTTTTTTATGTTAAATGTATTCATGGAAGTAATCAGCATTAAGTCAGCTGGTTGCAAGTGGTTTAATCCACCAGCTGCATTTGTTAAAATAATTTTTTTAACTCCAAGTCGATGTGCAATAAAAACTGGAAGAACACATTCTGCAATAGAATAGCCCTCGTAAGGATGAATTCTACCTTGATAGATTAGAAGCTTTTTATCATTTAATTCTGCGAAATGAATATATCCTTTGTGACCTTCCACAGTTGATTGAGGGTAGTCTGGTAATTCATTTGTAGCAAAAGTTTTTATAATTTTTGTTTTCTCAGCGAAATCACCAAGCCCACTTCCGAGGATTAATCCTATTTCTGGTTTGAATGGGATTTCAGATTCTAAAATTTTAATCAATTTTTCGTATTTAGTATTCATGTCAATCATATTCCACCTAAAAGAGAATTCCAGCAAGTGTTGCTGTCATTAATGTTGCTAGTGCACCACCTGCTAACGCTTTTAAGCCAAGCTTAGCAAAATCAGATTTTCTATCTGGAGCAAGTGGAGAAAGTCCACCAATCTGAATTGCAATTGAACTGAAATTTGCAAACCCACAAAGAGCATAAGTTGCCATTAGTATTGTTTTTTCATTGACTAATTCTTTGGATGCAATGAGAGAACTCATATCGAAGTATGCAACAAATTCATTTAGAACAATCTTTGTTCCAAAGAGGGAACCAAACTGCATTGCACTTTCCCAAGGGACCCCAATACCGTATGCAAGGAACTGCAAAACAAATCCTAGAATAAATTGCAAATTCAAAGGTTGTCCGTATTCGGCAACTAAGAAAGAGTTAAACCCTAACACGTCGCCAAGCCCTTCGAGCATAAAATTTGAGAGGGCAATGAGAGCAATAAAAGCCAGCAGCATTGCAGCAACATTTAAGGCAAGTTGTAAACCATCGCCAGCACCAGTAGCGGCAGCCTCAATTACATTCGATGAGGTTTTTTCTATTTCAACTTTAACTTTGCCTCTCGTTTCAGGAACTTCAGTTTCTGGATAAATTATTTTTGACATTATTAATCCAGCAGGTGCAGCCATAACGCTGGCTCCGAGCAAATGTGTTGCAAACATTAATTGAGCTTCACCCATTGTAAGATTCATAACTTCGGCAAAAGTTACACTTAATATTTGAATGTAAGCAGCCATTACACCGCCAGCAACAGTTGCCATTCCTCCAACCATTATTGTAAGAATTTCGCTGTTAGTCATATTTTTAATATATGGCTTAATCATCAGAGGAGCTTCAGTTTGACCAACAAATATATTTGCAGTTGCAGAAAGCGACTCTGCTCCACTGGTTCCAAGTAGTTTGGACATTACCCAAGCCATACCTTGAACAACTCTTTGCATAATTCCAAGATGATAAAGTATTGCCATAAGCGAAGCAAAAAATATTATTGTAGGAAGAACTTGAAATGCGAAAAACATGCCCATACTATTCTCTGTCCCAGGTCCTATAGCTAAATCTCCAAAAACAAATCTTGCACCTTCTGTTGTAAAGTTAAGAACAATTACAAAGAATCCACTAACCCAAGCAAAGAAAGCCTTAGGCCAGCCGAGCGGAGAGAAAAAAGTGGCAAGATAATCACCTTTGATAATTAAAATGGCAAAAATAAATTGCAGACTTAGACCAGTTACTACAAGACGCCAGTTAATTTTCTTTTTATTGTTTGAAAATAAAAATGCAATTCCAACTAAAAGTAGAACTCCAATCATTCCTCGGAAAATTGAGATAAAATCCATATTACTCCAAAATTAATTTTATGGGATATAATGATGTTTGCGACAACGAGCTTCATATTTATCTATAGCACCAACATCAACTTGCTCTTTGGAATCTGTGATTCGTTGTGTCATTGTTGCCGGGCTTCCACAAACGACGCAGATTGCTTTGGGCTTTGTAACATACTCTGCAATTGCTAAGAGTGTGGGCATGGATCCAAATGGTACACCTCTAAAATCCATATCAAGACCTGCAACTATAACTCTTTTACCCATTTGAGCTAATTGAAGAACAACATTAACAATGTTTTCATCAAAAAATTGGGCTTCATCAATTCCAATAATATCAGCATCTTTTACAAGTGCTATTATCTCTTCAGATTTTTCAATCACTATAGATGGCAGTGCTTGCTCACTATGTGAAACAATTTCTGTTTTTGAATAACGAATGTCAATTTTGGGTTTGAAAATTTTTACATTTAACTTTGCAAATATAGCTCTTCGTAATCGTCTAATTAGTTCTTCCGTTTTACCACTGAACATGCAACCAGAAACGACTTCAATCCATCCAGTATTATGTGCAACTGGATGCGGGACAAGATCTACCATGACACCATTATATTTGTTTTTCGCAAAATTAATATAAATCTCTATTTCCTCTTTTTTTGCCTTTTCTGAGTTAACCCGAAAAATATTTTCTAACTCTTGCATAAATCATTGTTTTTTATGAATTTAAAGTTCCCTCTGAATCGCTG
>JAQICK010000457.1 GCA_027858595.1 Melioribacteraceae bacterium | reverse complement strand
GTATTAGTAATGTTTTTATAATTTTTTTCATTTTATAAATATATTAAATGATGTTTTCTTAGACAAACTGATAATATTTTAACAACAACTATTTTAATTTTTCAAAACTTATTCCTATCTTACAAAGATGTGTTATAAAAAGAAAGTATCTTTCATTTACTTTTCATCAAAAGATTTATATTAACTCAAATTAGGGAAACAATATGTTTAAAGATCACCCGAAAGGATTGTATGTCCTTTTCTTTACTGAAATGTGGGAACGATTTAGTTACTACGGAATGCGTGCCATTCTAACACTATATATGATTAACGCCTTATTTTTTGATAAAGCTTTTACATCTTCAATATATGGATATTATACAGGTTTAGTTTATCTTACTCCGCTACTAGGTGGTTATGTAGCTGATAGATACTGGGGAAATAGAAAATCAATTGTTATTGGTGGTGTAATGATGCTTGTTGGACAATTGACTTTAGCAGCAAGTGGGTTCTATTTTTCAAGTTCAGCTGGACAAGAATTAGTATCTTCTTTTTCTCTAAATATTCAACAAATACTATTTATTAGTGGTCTTTTCTTTTTAATTGTTGGTAATGGATTTTTCAAACCAAATATTTCTACAATGGTTGGTTCTCTTTATCCAGCCGAAGCTATAAAAATAAGAGACGCTGCGTTTACTATTTTTTATATGGGAATTAACCTCGGTGCACTTTTGGCTCCTTTTATTGCTGGTGGTTTAGGCGATACTGGTAATCCTGCAGATTTTAAATATGGTTTCCTTTCAGCTGCAATAGGAATGGGAATTGGTTTAGTTACATTTATGGTTGGGAAAGACAAACATCTTAAAACACCAGATGGTAAACCAGTAGGCATGGTACCAGTAAAAATATCAGCTGAAGAGAAAAAAGCGACGAAAGACGTTCCTCTTACTACAATTGAAAAACAACGCATTGCTGTAATTTTTATTTTAGCATTTTTTGTAATATTCTTTTGGGCTGCATTTGAACAAGCAGGTGTATCTTTAACATTTTTTGCTCAAGAGCAAACAGACAGAGTTGTTGGTTGGCTCGGAGATTTTGTAATACCGGCTAGTTTTTTCCAAGCAATTAACCCTGTTGCAATTATAATCTTTGCTCCTATTTTTGCTGTTATCTGGACAAAATTAGGAAAGCGAAAGAAGGAACCAAACACACCTCTGAAAATGGCTCTTGGATTATTCCTTTTATCCCTTGGTTTTGGTGTTATGGTTTTCGGAGCTGAGATTGCAGATGCAGGAAGTAAAGTTAGTCCTCTTTGGTTAGTTGGAGCTTATGTTCTACATACATTTGGAGAGTTGTGTCTCTCTCCGATTGGTCTCTCAATGGTTACTAAACTTTCGCCAGTAAAATTTGCTTCGCTGTTAATGGGAATTTGGTTTATCTCTAATGCTGCTGCAAATTTACTTGCTGGACAGTTAAGTGCCTTTTATCCTGAAGCAGGAAAAACAACATCATTATTAGGATATTCTATTAATAATCTTTCAGATTTCTTTGTTATTTTTGTTGTTATGGGATTTGTAGCTTCCTTAATTCTATTTTCATTGAATAAGCTATTATCAAAAATGATGCATGGAATAGATTAGTTTTTTTTACAATTTGAAATTGATATAAGTTATTTGTTTTTGAAGGTCAAATAAACCCTTCATATAAACATATTATTAAATACTCTGGAGAAAAATATGTTCAAAAATCACCCGAAGGGACTCTTTGTTCTCTTCTTTACAGAAATGTGGGAAAGATTTGGTTTCTACACAATGCTTGCAATTTTTGTTTTTTATTTGCAAGAAAGTTTTGGTTGGGATCAAGCTGAAGTAACAAATATTTATGGAATTTTCCTAGCAGGTGTTTACTTTACACCAATAATTGGTGGATGGTTAGCTGATAATGTTCTTGGTTATGGTAAAACAATTACTCTTGGTGCAATAACTATGGGAATTGGATATGCAATGATGGCAATTCCAACAGATCAACAATACTTATTATTTGCTGCACTTGCAGTTGTTGCAATTGGTAACGGATTGTTCAAGGCTAATATTTCTGTGCTAGTTGGTAATTTATATAGCCAATCGGAATCGTCTTTAAAAGATTCTGGTTATAATATATTTTCTATGGGAATTAACATTGGTGCTTTCTATGCCCCTTTTGCAGCTGTTGGAATTAAAAATTTCTTCGTGGATAACTACGGTGCAACTATGGCTCAAGGTTACAATGCTGGCTTTGCCGTTGCCGCTGCCGGAATGGTTGTTTCTTTAATAATTTTCACTATATTCAAAAAATACTATGTAGATGCTGATTACCAATCGAAAAATGTTACTAACAACGAAAAAGAGGTTGTTCTTACTAAGGAACAAGAAAAAAGCAGAATCTTTGCATTACTTACTATTTTTGGAATTGTAATTTTCTTCTGGATGCCTTTCCATCAAAATGGTGCTGCCCTTTCTCTTTTTGCAAGAGATTACACTCACTCAGAAGTTAGCAAATATGTTTTCTTATTATTTGATGTAATTAGCTTGCATGCAATTTTATTTATTATTCTCGGAACTGCTTATTCATTTAAGAAAACCGCCACAGCTAAATCAAAAATGATTAGTGCTGGTTTTGCCTCAGTAGGTGTGCTAACATTGCTTTACAAAATTAATACACTTCCTGAAACTGGTTCAATTTCACCTGAGCAATTTCAAGTTTTTAATCCAATGTTTATTGTTTTAATGACTCCAGTAGTCCTTGGAATTTTTGCAATTATGAATAAAAGAGGTATGGAGCCTTCTTCACCAGCCAAAATTGGTATTGGTATGTTAATCACTGCTCTTGCGTATGTTATAATGCTTGTTGCTTCTATTGGATTAGCACCGGTTTATACACTTGCTGGTGGAACATCTGCCATTACAGTTTCTCCATTTTTCTTAATTGGAACATATTTTACATTAACAATTGCTGAACTTCACTTAAGTCCTATGGGACTTTCATTTGTTTCAAAAGTTGCTCCTCCTAAAATGAAAGGTCTATTAATGGGAGGATGGTTTGGTGCTACAGCAATTGGTAATTATCTTGCTGGATTTGTTGGAAGATATTACCAAGAATGGGAAATGTGGCAATTCTTCTTACTTCTTATTTTCTTTGCAGGTCTTGCATCTTTAATGATAGTAGCTACATTAAAAAGATTAAAAAAAGCTACTGCATAATTTAGAAGTTAATTAAAAAGAAAGTCCAATCACAATTTGGGCTTTCTTTTTATGGCTGAGTTCTAATTAACTCAGCATTTTTTACTATTCCAAAACACGCTGTCATTCCGTGATGTTCTTACACGGAATCTCATGAGGTGTCCGAGATGCTGAAATAAATTCAGCATGACAGTGCTCTTTGGTTAACCAGAGCTTTTATTGAAATTAAGAATGCTGACATTATTAGAACTCAGCCCTTTTTATTCACAAGTAAAAGGGTTAAAATGATTGATTCAATATGTATTTTTGAGGATGAAGGTTATTCTAATTTACTTCCATTGGTTTATTTACGACCAACTTACGAATTGTTAAGTGGAATTTTAACTTTACGTGAAAAAATAACACACTACTTCCCTACTGAAAATTTTACTTTACACACCCAAAAATATTTAGAACAATTTGTAAAAAGTGAAAATCCATCCACATTAGTTAACTCACTCAATCCAGAATCCAAAAGTTGTTTATTCATAAATGGACGAGTTGTTGCTAACAAACAATTAGTTGAGATATTAAATTCTAGAAACGAAAATACTCTCTATATTTCAAACAACGAAGTAGTTGCCGCTAATATTAGTGGAGAAAATTTAGAAATATTTAAGACTGAATTACCAGAAATATTCTCAGTTTCAGATTTCTCCAATCTTTCAGTTCAAAATATTGATTTCCAATTAATAAAATATCCTTGGGATTTAGTAAACAGAAATGGACAAGAAATTATTAACGATTTTGAATTGCTTGTTGATAAAAGTTCTAAAATGAATAAAGGTGAAGTTCATGCAAATGCAACTTTAGTAAATAAAGAAAAAATATTTATTGTTGAAGGAGCTAAAATAAAGCCAGGAGTTGTTCTAGATGCAGAACTGGGTCCAATTTATATTTCAAAGAATGCAACTGTTATGCCTAATGCAGTAATTGAAGGACCTTGCTTCATAGGAGAGAATTCCACAATAAAAATAGCAGCTAAAATTTACGAGAATACAAGCATTGGACAAGTTTGTAAAGTTGGTGGCGAAGTGGAAGAATCAATAATTCACTCGTATTCCAATAAACAGCATGATGGATTTCTAGGACACGCTTACCTTGGACAATGGGTAAATCTTGGTGCTGATACCAACAATAGCGATTTGAAAAACAATTACGGAAATGTAAAAGTAATTATCAACGATAGTGAACCTATTGATAGTGGATCAATGTTTGTTGGTTTAATAATGGGCGACCACTCTAAAACTTCAATTAACACAATGATAAATACAGGAACAGTTGTTGGAATTTCATCAAACATTTTTGGAACAGGATTCCCCGATAAATATATTCCTTCTTTTTCTTGGGGAGGTTCAGAATCACTTTCAACTTATAATTTAGAAAAAAGCATCTCTGTTGCAAAAAGTGTTATGGAAAGACGAAATAAGGTCTTTTCCAATGTTGAAACCGAAATTTTTAATGAAATTTATAGATTAACGCAAAATGAAAGAAACCACCGCAATATGTAATTTACTTATCCCTTTTGTTTAAATCGGATATGGCATTTATTATATAAATAATATATCTTTATACTTATATTAAAACGATTTTATTTCGCTTAATTCTCAATTTATTAAGGAGTTACTATGTATACCGCTGAAGATATAATAAATGAAAAAAGTTATGATATAATTTCTATCTCCCCAGATTCAACTGTAGCCGATGCACTCAAAATAATGCTTGA
>JAQICK010000318.1 GCA_027858595.1 Melioribacteraceae bacterium | reverse complement strand
TTATAAAGCTCTGCTTTCTCGTTACCTTTTACTGAAATTTTATCGAAGAGTTGAAATGTAACATCAAAATTAATTGAGCAGAAATTTTTAATCTCCTCATTAGTCCCAGGCTCTTGCTTCCCAAAATCGTTACACGGAAAAGCTAATATTTCAAAACCCTGTGATTTATATTTTTTATAAATTTTCTCAAGTCCATCGTATTGCTTGGTATAACCGCACTTGCTTGCAACATTTACAATTAGCAATACTTTCCCTTCAAACGAATTGAGGGTTATGTCCTCTTCCATTATATTCTTTACTGTGTATTTATAAATGTTCGCTTTATTTTTTAGCTCATCTTTAGATACATCCTGAGCCGTTACTTTATTTCCGAAAAACGAAATTCCAAATATTGAAATCATAATTAGAATCCTTTCTATTTTTATATTTTTTATTTTAATCATTATTAATATTCCTTATACTCTGCAAAGCCTTTATTCACAAGGTTTTCGTTTACATTTAGCCATTCTTGATTTTTTTGTTTTATAAATATTTCGCCAAGGTATCTGCCATAATTGCCTTTTTTATCTTTTCTTGTTTCCAAAAGAATTTCTTTATCTAAAAACAATGTTCTTAAATAGTCTCGTGATTTAAGAACCTCGTCTCTTGACACGCTTCTAACCTCGGGTGCATTAATTCTGTTTAGCCTAATCTTTTCACCTTTAATAAAGGCTTTGAAACCCAAGTCTATTTCTGCTGTAATTGTATCTCCATCAGAAACCTTTGCTACAATTGCTCTGTTTTGATATAAATTTATGTTCCGCTTCATAAATAATATTTACAGTTTTTTTAAGTCTTTCATTAACTGTGCAAATTGAGGATAACGCAATGCTTGCGGACCATCACTCAATGCCTTTTCTGGCTCTGGATGAAACTCAACCATAATTCCGTGAGCACCAACAATTTTTGAAGCAAGTGCCATTGGTGGAATTTTATCACGTTCACCAATGGCGTGCGAAGGATCAACCATAATTGGTAAGTGAGTTAACTCGCGAAGAACAGGAATTGCACTCAAATCAAGTGTGTTACGAGTTGCGGTTTCAAATGTTCTAATTCCGCGTTCCATTAATATTACTTGTCTGTTACCTTGTGCTAAAATATACTCGGCGGCATTTAACAACTCATCAATAGATGACATCATTCCACGCTTTAATAATACTGGGCGATGAACTTTTCCTGCCTCTTTAAGCAACGAAAAGTTCTGCATATTTCTAGCGCCAATTTGAATAATATCCGATTGCTTTGCAACAGCTTGAACCTGTTCTGGAGCTAACACTTCTGTAATTACAGGCAAATCATATTCTTTTCCGGCAGCTTCAAGATAATTTAATCCGTCCCATTCTAAGCCTTGAAAACTATAAGGTGATGTTCGTGGTTTGAAACAACCACCACGCAGAATTTGAGCCCCATTAATTTTCACTTCGTTTGCACAAGAAAATATTTGTGATTCTGATTCAACTGAACAAGGACCACCAATAACAACAAACGAATCACCACCAATTTCAACATCGCGAACTTTAATTATTGTATCTTCCTCTTTGTATTCGCGACTTGCTAATTTATAGCTTTTTGCTTTTATGTTTTTCTTTATAATTGGTTTCTGAATTCCTTTTGTTATCACATTTGCGATTTCATCCATTTCAGTTTTACTATCGGGGTTTAGTTTTGTCTTTTTAAGTACTTGAGAAGGATAACTTCCAAGAACTTTTGAAAATCGTAAATATTGACCAAGCTCATCCAATAAATTTCTTACATCTTCGTCCTCTGTGTTTCCTTCAAAATCCACATAAAACATTTCTTCCCATGGATTTCCAATAATAGGTCGTGATTCTAATTTTGTTAAATTAATTTTATAAGCATTAAATACAGATAATGCTTTTACTAACGAGCCAGGAGAGTGTGAGGTAGCCATTACTAACGATGTTTTTGCAGGAAGACGGTTGTCCACCTTTACACAATTTCGTGAAACAATAATAAACCGTGTCTGATTTTCACTTTGGTTAGCAATATTTTTTCTAATAATATTTACGTTAAAAAGATTTGCCGCTTCTTCGCTTGCTATAGCCGCAAATTCTGGATTGTTCTCTTCCGCAATTTTTTGAACCGACATAGCTGTATCGGCAAAATATTCAATTCGTGCTTCTGGAATAGTTGCTAAGAAATCACTGCACTGTGCTGCAGCCTGATAGTGTGCATAAATCTTTTTAATTTTCTGAATTGATACGTCGCTTGAAGCAGCAAGGCAATGTTTTACTTGAAAAGTTTCCTCACCTACAATTGATAAGGTTGTGTGCAATAGCAAGTCGTAAACTTCATTAATACCACCAGAAGTTGTGTTCTCAATAGGAAGAACAGCATAATCTGCCTCGCCCTTTTCAACAGCTTCAACAACTTCAGAAAATCTTTTTTTGGAAACAAACTCCAATTCTTTATCACTATAAGCAAAGTATTTTTGCGATGCTAAATAACTGTATGCACCCTCAATACCTTGAATTGCAATAGTTAATCTCTCTTTTCCATTAAATTCTTTTGATGGATTCAAAATATGACTTTGTTGAATTCTAACGGAGTCTTCAATAATTTCATAAAAAACTTTAGTTAAAAAATGTTGTTCAACCCCTTTCTCTTTTCCAAGTTTAATCAATCTATTTAAAAGCTCTTCTTCACGCTTTTCATCTCTAATCGGGTTTTTATTATCGTTTTTATCTAAAATTACTTCTTTGCTTAATCCACGCCGTTTAGCAAGTAAATCGATTAAATTTGAATCGATACTATTTATTTTCTCTCTTAATTCTTCAATACTCATTTACAGCCTATTGTATATTTAATTTGAAAATAAGAGTAAAATTACTTAATATATGCCTC
>JAQICK010000385.1 GCA_027858595.1 Melioribacteraceae bacterium | reverse complement strand
GATAGAAACAGCAAAACTGAAATTAGCTTTGGTGGGAAGTTTGTTCCAGTATAAAATAAATACATTAATAATCGTCATTGCGAATCCCGTTATGTGGGATGAAGCAATCTAACACAGATTACTTCGTCGTTAAAAAACCAACTCCTCGTAATGACAAATAGGAAGCGAATAAGAATTAAGATTATGAGTAAGATTAAGAACCAATTTTCTCACATCTAAAAAAACATTTATGAAAAATGAAAACATAAAAATATCAAACGCATGGATTTGTCAAATATCGGATGAATCAATCAATCCAATATTTGGAGATATTGTAATTGAAGATGGAAAGATTGCATCGATAATTGAACACGATTCCAGCAATCATTTATCTGCAAGCGATGATAATACTATTGATGCTGGCGGAAGAGTTGTAACAATTCCTTTAGTCAACTTTCACGATCATATTTATTCTAGATTGGCAAAGGGAATGCCAATAAGTGGCGATATGTCAGACTTTCAAAATATTCTTAAAAGTCTTTGGTGGAAATTAGACCTCAATTTAGATTTAGAAATGGTAAAAGCATCAACTCAAATGGCGGTGTTAGAGTCAATTCGCAATGGAGTGACTTACATTTTTGATCACCACACTTCGCCAAATAATACTGAGGGAAGTCTTTCTACAATTGCAGATATCATTGGAAACACTGGACTTCGTGGAGTTTTGTGTTTTGAAACTTCTGACAGAAATGGCGAAGAATCATCACAAGCCTCTATTGAAGAGAATCAGAACTTCTTTTTGAATCATACAAGTGAAAACATCAAATCTTTATTTGGCATACATGCTTCCTTCACGGTAGAAGATAATACGCTCAAACAAGTTTCGGATTTTATTCAAAATAATGATGTTGGAGTTCACGTTCATCTTGCAGAAGATAAATCCGACAATGAAATGAGCATTAAGCAGTTTGGCAAAAACCCAATAGAACGATTTAACGAATTTGGATTACTCAATAATAAATCGATATTAACTCATGGAATTCACCTGACTGAAAGCGATTATAAAATCCTCAAATCATCTGGTGCAGCATTAGCATACAATCTGGATTCAAATTTGAACAACTCGGTTGGTTTACCAAACTTTAAAATGGTTTCAGAATCCACAACTGTCCTTGTTGGAACTGATGGAATGCATGCTAACATTGCTCGCTCGTTCAAACAACTATTTTTGCAACTTCGCCACTCTGGATTTTCTTTCGATGACGCATTTGGTTTTATGATTCGTTCATATTTCAATCAGCATAAATTTGCAAAACAATTTTTTGAAGATTTTCCATCACTAAATGTAGGTGATAGAGCTGATTTAATTATTTGGGATTACATTCCACCTACTCCATTTAATAATGAAAATTTTTGGGGGCACTATTTATATGGAGTTATTGAGCGACCAGTAAAAACAGTAATCCAAAATGGAAATATTTTAATGCGAGATTTTAGCCTTGTAAATATTGATGAAACCGATATTGCTTCAAAAATATTTGATCAAGGGAATAAGCTATTTAACAAATTTGGCAAATAGAAATCTTATCCATTTACTTGATTGATTTGAATGTCATTCCCGAAATTTTTTATCGGGAATCTCGGAAGATAACAGATTCGCACCAGATACATGTGGGAATGACAGCAACAGCTAAAATAATTTTAATTTAATATAGAAAAGGAAACATTATGACAATGGCAGAACAAATTAATGCCAAGGCAAAAGAGTACCGTGATTACACTGCCGAGAACTTATCGAGCATAATTAAAATGAAATCGTTAAGCGGAGGTGAGAAAGATGTTGCGTGGGCAATTAAAGAAATGATGGATGAAGCCGGTTTTGACGAAGCTAGAATTGACGGACTCGGAAATGTAATTGGTAGAATTGGAAATGGCAAAAAAGTAATAGCCATCGATGGACACATTGATACAGTAGATTTAGGAAATCTAGACAATTGGGATTTTGATCCACTCGGTGGTGAAATTAAAGATGGATTTGTTCATGGACGTGGAACGGTTGATCAAGAAGGGGGACCTATTGCTGCTGTCACTGCTGGAAGAATTCTAAAAGAAATTGGAATTCCAGAAGACGTAACTCTACTTGTTACAGGAACTGTAATGGAGGAAGATTGCGACGGACTTTGCTGGAAATATATTGTGGAAGAAGAAAAGATCAAACCAGATTGCGTTGTAATCACTGAACCAACAAATATGAACATCTATCGTGGGCATCGTGGAAGAATGGAAATTGCTGTTTCATTTTTTGGAGTTTCTTCACACGGTTCTGCTCCAGAACGTGGCAAGAACGCTATCTACATGGCTTCAAGAGCTGCATTGGAAATTGAAAAGCTAAACGAAAATCTTGCTGATGATGAATTTCTTGGAAAGGGCTCAATCACGATTTCTGAATTTCAATCCAAATCACCCTCGCTTTGTGCGGTATCCGACTTTGCACGTTTGCATCTCGATAGACGTCTTACTTGGGGCGAAGATAGAGAATTAGCCTTAGGGCAAATTGAAGAAATTGTAAAAGACATGAATGCACAAGTTGAGTTATTGGAGTATAGTGAAACATCGTATACAGGTTTGAAATACGGGATGGAAAAATATTTTCCTACTTGGAAATTAGAAGAAGATCATCCAGTTGTTCAGACTGGTGTTGAAGCATTTACCGAAATTTTCAACAAGGAACCAAAAGTTGATAAATGGACATTCTCCACTAATGGCGTAACAATCCGTGGATATTACGATATTCCAGCCATAGGATTTGGACCAGGCAACGAAGTTCTTGCTCACGCACCAAATGAGAAAGTTCCAATTGATGATTTAGAAGGTGCATCAGCGTTTTATGCAATGTTTGTAATGAAGTACTGATAGAACACGGATAACACAGATTAAACGGATTCACACAAGATGGAATTTCTATTAAAAGAAAAGACTGAGAAAATCATTAAATGTTTTTATGAAGCCTATAACGTTCTCGGATATGGGTTTCTGGAAAAAGTTTATGAGAATGCTTTGCTAAAAGAATTAACGGCAAATGGATTTGAGTGTGAAAGCCAAAAGAAAATATCTGTTAATTATAAAGGCGATAAGGTTGGTGAATATTATGCAGACATCTTGGTTGATAACAATATAATATTGGAATTAAAAGCTACTGAATCACTTTGTGAAGAACATGAATATCAATTAATAAATTATTTAAAAGCAACAAACATAGAATTAGGGTTATTGTTAAACTTTAGTAAAAAGCCCGAAATACGAAGAAAAATTTTTACAAATGATCGGAAAAATCATCTGTGAAAATCCTTTTTTCTGTGTCTTCTGTGTTCCATATTAAAAGGAGAAATAATGGATTTAAAAGGAAAACATTTTTTGTCAGCAGATGACTGGACAAAAGAAGAATTGGATGTAGTATTCCAAAGATCAATGGAATTAAAAAAACAATTCCACAACGAAGAGCAACATTTACACTTGCCTTGGAAAACACTTTTTATGATTTTCTTTGAGCAATCAACTCGCACAAGAAACTCAATGGAAGCTGGTATGACTCAGCTTGGTGGACATGCTCACGATTTAACAGCCGACAAAATGCAAAT
>JAQICK010000097.1 GCA_027858595.1 Melioribacteraceae bacterium | reverse complement strand
AATCCAGAAATAATTAGGGTGCCACCAATCCCTTCCCATTTCCAAGCTGCAAAAAGTCCCCCCAGTGTAATTAACAATGAGAGAGTTAGAAGTATTTCTCTACTACTGACCTTTTCTGTGTTCTGAAGTGTTTCTCCAAAAGCTAAGAGAATGACTGCAAAAATTAGGAGAACACTAAATAAGTGAGCCAAAAAACGAGTTGACGAGATAAAACTCTGAACTGATAAGCTAAAAGCTTTCATCTTTTCCTCCTTAATATTTTCTAAAGAGAATAGTTACGTGGATAAATGAATGTATGAAAAAATTGTTATTAGGTCAAGATTAATTGTTAAATTGAATGGAACAGAATGTGGTGTCTTATATTAGTTGAGTGTCATGATATAAAATTGATCTAAAAAACAAAATTATCACTGCGAAATGAAAGACATTTGCGACATGAAATTCTGCCGAACGTTCTCTTTGAACATTAAAAAACCCCTCGTCTCAAAAAAAGAAACGCGGGGTAAATTTTATCCTCGTAAGGTCTCGAGGTTCCTATTAAGAGAAGTTATGCTGACTTCCCAGATGATTTACTTTCTGTTAATCGTTTGTTCGGTTTTTATTTAAACCCTTTTAAAACAGGTTTAAGTTCCTCATCCGTTTGCAACATAATCATCGAAAAACATAAAATCAAATTAATTCGATTGCTAATAGCAAAACAAAAATTATAACTAATTTAATTTTGGCATTCTTCCAGGGGTCCAAGGTGCTCCTTTGTTCTCCATTTCTTCCTCAAGTTTTTTTACATCCACTTCACTAATTCTTAATAACTCTTTTTGAATCTCTGGAATTTTTTTTGATAATAACTTATATGCAGTTTTTTGATTTTTAGTTATGTTAGATGTCGATCTCCAGTGTGTGTATAACAGAGTTCCCAATCGTTCATTTAGTGAAACTAGAGCTGGAGAAACCTCCTCTTGACTAGCTTTGGCTTTTTCACCATTGAATAGGAATAGAATATTATCCACGTCATTACTGAGCTTTGATGCAATATTAAACATATCCAACGACACAGCTGGAGTTTCGTAAATAGCTTGTTTTACAAATTGTAGTCTCCTATATAAATCATCGGCATATTTTTCCGTTCCCCAAACAACTCTTGCTAACTCAACAGTTTTTTTCTGAAAATCTTCCAAAGATGTTCTATCAGTAGATGGAAGAGTAGTGTTATTCAGTGTCTCTGTTTTAAATTCAACATTGGATACTAATTTTTTCACAGTCCAATTAATATGCATATCCATAGAGACGAAATATTTCCCAGGAATAACTGGATAGCTACTGCTACTCTTTGGTGTAGGATTAAACTTACCATCCTTGATATTTGTAGGTCGCAAATTTTGATAACGTAAATCCCAAGTAATTCTGTTAACTCCTTTTGAAGCAGGAGCAGTCATTCTGCGAACGAAATTTCCATCTTCATCAGTAATGGTAAAGATAAGATGAGGTTTCAACTCTTTCTTTTCTGCAGTCAACTCGTCGTAAGTCGGTTGATAAATTTTCTCGCTATTCTTAAATAATTCTTTCTCATTTTTCTTCCTAATCTGGTTTTTCGTTTTAGGAACTTCTTTCAAATAGTAAGTAAATGTGGCACCGAACTCTGGATTTTTTGCTTCAAAGTAAGTTGCACCCTGTCCATATCTACCACGCTCTTGAATATATGCAAGAGAATTTTTAATAGGAAAAATTGTTGCTTCTGCTGCAAGAAGAGAATCGCTCAAAGCACGTAAGGATGAATAGTCATCGAGAATATAAAACCCTCTTCCAAAGGTTGCTAAAACCAAATCATTTTCTCTCTCTTGCAAAGCTATATCTCTTACTGCAGTTGTTGGAATTCCACTTTTAAGTTGAATCCATTTTCCGCCTTTGTTGTATGAGAAGAAAACTCCAAACTCAGTTCCAGCAAAAAGAAGATTTGGATTTATATAATCTTGTTCGATAGAATGAACTGTTCCGCTATCTGGTAAATCTCCTGCGATTGATTCCCAAGACTTACCCTTATTGTTGCTTATTAAAACGTATGGTTTGAAATCATCACGTTTTCGATTATCGAAAGATGCAAAAACAATATTTTCATCAAATTTGGATGCACGAATATCGCTTACATAAGTAAACTCTGGAACATCAGGAAAGTCGGCAATCTTTCTCCAAGTCTTTGCATCTTTGCTAACCTGAATGAGACCATCATCCGTACCGACATAAAGTAGGTTTTCTTTTAAGGGAGACTCATCAAAAGCAACTCCCATTCCAAACTGCGAAGTAGAAACATCTTTTACAACTGCATCTTTACTCCAATACTTATCCATTACCTTCCAAGTATTTCTATCTATTTTTCTTGTAATGTCATCGCTGATTACTTCCCAACTATCGCCTCTATCATCACTTCGGAAAACTTTGTTTGCAACTGTGTATAATCTAGTGTGTGCGTGTGGACTAATAGCAAGCGGAGTATTCCAATTCCATTTGTAAGTTAATTCACCTTCTCTAGGCTCTGGGCGGATTGAAATAGCTTCACCACTTTTCCTATCGTAGCGAACCATGTTACCATATTGAGCTTCAGCATAAACAATGTTTGCATCAGTAGGATCAGCTGCTCCCCAAAATCCATCACCACCATTAGTAACAAACCAATCGTCATTTACTATGCCCGAAGAACGGAGTGTTCGCGAAGGTCCGCCCATACTATTGTTATCTTGCGTTCCACCATAAACATTGTAGAATGGATAATCGTTATCAACACTCACCCTATAAAATTGTGTTACAGGAAGATTGTTTTTGAACAAATAATTTTCACCACTATCAAAAGACTCATAAACTCCGCCATCTCCACCAATTAGGAAATGCTTAGTATCCGTAGGGTCAATCCACAATGCGTGATCATCAACATGGCGGTGTTTCCTTCCTAATGGTTTCCAAGTTTTACCAGCATCTTCTGTGAAGTGTGAAACTGTTTCAACAGAATATACTTTATCCACATCTTTTGGATCACAATAAATTTCATTGTAATACTGTCCACTAGCTGCATGACTGCTCATTTTCTTCCAAGACTCACCACGATTAGCTGAACGGTAAAATCCACTTTCATTATCAGCCGCTTCAACTATTAAGTATATAATATCCGTGTTTACAGGAGATACGGCTATTCCCATTCCGCCTATGTGAACTTTTGGCAATCCTTTCATTATTTTATTCCAACTTTCTCCACCGTCAGTTGATTTGTAAACAGCCGATTCTGGACCACCACCAATTTTAGTAAATACGTGTCGTCGTCTCTGCTCGGATGTTGCATACATTACATCTGGATTGTTTGAATCGATAACGACATTATTTACTCCAGTGTTCTCGGATATTTCAAGAACGTTCTTCCAGCTTTTTCCACCATCAGTTGTTTTGTAGAGTCCTCTATCACCACCTGGTCCCCAAACAGAGCCTTCGGCTGCCACAAAAACTATATCGCTATTACGTGAATCAATTGCAATCATTCCAATTTGTCGTGAATCGTAAAGCCCCACGTTCTTCCAGCTTTCTCCACCATCAACAGATTTATAAATACCATCGCCATACCCCAAGGCGCGTTGATGATTGTTTTCGCCAGTCCCAGCCCAAATTACATTTGAATTATTTGGATCCATTTTTAATGCACCAATGGAATAGGACCCATAGTTTTCAAATATTGGTTTCCAAGTAGTTCCAGAATTATTAGTCTTCCAGATATTGCCACATGCAACACCAACATAGTATTCACTATAGTCATTGGGGTTAACGGCAAAATCAGCAATTCTTCCGGATGGAAAAGCAGGCCCAATATTCCTAAATTTTAATCCAGAAAAAGTCTTTGATTGCCAAGGGGATTTGTTCTCTTTTTTATCATCTTCTGCAATGAGAAAAATTTGAAGTAGCATTAAAAATAATAGGGTTAGTTTTAAATGTTTCATGTTTGCTCCTTAAATAATCATCCTCTCGCAAAGACGCTAAGTCGCAAAAGAATATTATAGATTGTTTACTATTCTTGTTATTCCATCTTTAATGAGTTTTTCGTTGAAATTTAATAATAATCCCAATTTAAGATTTGTGATTTTTAAATATGTGAGTAATTGCTTAGGGTGAACGCGTGCAATTCGTTCAACCGATTTTAATTCAATAATAACTTTGTCTCACTATTAAATCTGCTCTAAATCCAATTTCCATTTTTTTGTTTTCTCAAATAACTGGAATTGCTTTTTGACGTTTTACTAATATATTTTGTTTCTTTAATTCATAATATAGTATTTCTTCATAAACTGATTCCAACAAACCAGGACCAAGTTAAACATGAATATTATAAGCAATATTCACAACTATTTTTGCTATTTCGTTTTCTGTCATTGCTCCCTCCTTTATTCTCTGGTCTTGGCGACTTTGCGTGAAACTTATCTTCTCTCCACCCAATTACCATCGTCTTTAATTAACTGAATTAGTTTTTCTACCGCATCTTCCTGATCCAAATTTCTCTGAACAACTTCTTGTCCGCGATAGAGTGATATTTTACTAACACCGCTTCCAACATATCCATAATCGGCATCCGCCATTTCACCAGGACCATTTACTATACATCCCATTATGCCAATTTTTACACCTTTCAAATGTTCTGTTCTACTTCTTATTTTATTAGTCACTTCAACTAAATCGAAAAGAGTTCTGCCACAGCTTGGGCATGAAATATATTCAGTTTTTGTAATTCTAGTTCTTGTTGCTTGTAAAATTCCAAAGGCGGTCGAATTAATTTTTGAATGAGAAATGGCTTCAGAGTTATTAATCCAAATCCCGTCTCCTAAACCTTCGAGGAACAATGCTCCAAAATCTGTTGATGAATTAATTACTAATTGTTCTGCATCTGTAAGGCTATATTCTCTTTTAATAATTACTGGATTGTCAATTTCATTTTCCATCAATTGCCAAATAGCTCTTCTTTGCTCAACCATTCCATTTTTGTTGGATGTAGTTAAAACAAGCACTACACCATTGTCATTTTTAATTGTTGCTAATAACTCATTAGAAAAATCTTTAAGTGAAAGTTTCACAAAATTAATTTTATCTGATTTTTTGTTGCTTGATAAATATTCCATAGCTGAAAATAGTGGAAAAATATTTTTTGCTAAATCAGATTCATTCCACTTTTCAAAATCAATTATTCCAAATAGGTTTTGCGGAAGTTCAATAGCACATGTTTCGTTTCCAAGATAAATATAATCTATAGCCGAATCGCTTATATTCCATTTGTCGTTTTTAAATGTGTATCCAAAGTTCTCTAATAAAGGGTAATCCACTTTTACATCGTTAGCATCAGCTATTACTACAGGAACATTCTTGTGCCCAACATTAAAAATTTCTTTTGTGATTCGTCTTTTATAGCTAAATGGATTAGAAACTAAATTGTTAATCTCCTTAATTTCAGTGGGGTTGTTTCGTTCAGAATATTTAGCAACTATTTTTTTTGCAACAGGAGATTCATTTTCAGGAGGTTCAGTTAGTGAAACTCTTATTGTGTCCCCAATTCCATCTTCGAGCAATGCTCCTATTCCAACTGCGGATTTAATCCTGGCATCATCTCCATCTCCAGCTTCTGTAACACCAAGGTGTAAAGGATAGTCCATATTCTCTGAAATCATTTTGTTAATCAGCAATCTATATGCTTGCACCATTACTTGTGGATTGCTAGATTTCATTGACAAAACTAAATTGTGATAATCAAGTGAACGGCAAATTCTCACAAATTCAAGTGCCGATTCAACCATCCCAAGTGGAGCATCACCGTAGCGACTCATAATTCTATCGGAAAGTGACCCGTGATTTGTCCCAATTCGCATAGCTGTTCCGTGCTCTTTGCAAATTTTAACTAACGGAGAGAAACGCTCTGTTATTCTCTCAATTTCAGCAACATATTCCTCATCGCTATATTCAATTTGGTCAAATTTCTTTTTGTCAACATAATTGCCAGGATTAACACGCACCTTTTCAACAATTCGAGCAGCTGCTTCAGCGGCATTTGGTGTGAAGTGAATATCTGCAATTAGGGGAAAACTATATCCACGTTTTTTCAATTCATCTTTTATATTCTGCAGGTTTTCGGCATCTTTCAAACTTGGTGCTGTTATTCTTACAAGCTCACTTCCAGATTCAAACATTCTAATTGCTTGATCAGCTGTGGCAATTGTATCAATCGTTTTGGTTGTTGTCATTGACTGAATTCGTATTGGATTATCTCCACCAATCTTTACATTGCCTACGTTTACAACCCTAGTTTTTAATCGTGAATATTCTGTGAGGCTGTTACAATACTTAAAATCATTGTTCATAAAATCTTTCATAATATTTTTTTAATTAGTGCAACAATATAATAAATGTATGCTAAAAAATATTTTAGAGAACTGAGTTTATATTTATTTGCTAAGTTTAGCACTCAAGTTTTTATTAATAATCTGATTGTAAATGCAAATTCCAGAACACCAAATAGAAGAGATTCGAAGCAGCACAGATATAGTGGATTTGATTTCTGGTTTCGTCCAGTTGCGCAAACGAGGCAGAAATTTCATTGGCCTCTGTCCGTTTCACAATGAAAAAACACCTTCTTTTACAGTAAGTCCTGAAAAGCAAATTTATCATTGTTTTGGATGTCATGCAGGTGGAAATTCTTTTAAGTTTCTGATGGAATATAAAAATATCTCCTTTGTTGAATCTGTTCAAGAGCTAGCCGAAAATCTTGGGATAAAACTTGAAGAAAACTCTGCACCAAACACTGAAGAGAAATCTGAGTTTGAAGAACTTTATGAAATTAATGTTATTGCTGCAAAATACTTTTCCAATAATTTGTTAAAAAGTACTGGTGGAGAGATTGCAAGAAATTATTTCAAAGATAGAAAAATTAAAACTAAAACAAATACTACTTTTGGATTAGGATACGCACTGCCAGAATGGGATTCGTTGTTGCATCACCTAACTGAGAGCAAAGTAAATTTGCAAAAAGCTAAAGATATTGGTTTGATTGATGAAAAGGATAAGGGAGGCTTTTACGACAAATATCGTGGAAGAACAATATTTCCAATATTTTCTCCAAACGGAAGAGTAATTGGTTTTGGTGGTAGAGTAATGAATAAAGAGGAGAAGACAGCAAAGTATATTAATTCTCCCGAATCCAAGATTTATTCAAAACGTAAAACTCTTTATGGACTTTTCCACTCAAAGGATGAAGTTCGCCGACTGGATAAAGCAATTCTAGTTGAAGGATATATGGACGTAATTTCACTTTCCCAAAGTGGAGTTAAAAACGTTGTGGCTTCTTCCGGTACAGCTTTAACAGAGGAACAAGTTCTTTTGCTTTCACGATTCACAAAAAATATAGTTGTTAATTTTGATTCTGATTTAGCAGGACAAAAAGCAGCAACGCGTAGTATCGAAGTTCTTTTAAAAAATGGATTTGACGTAAAATTAATTTCTCTCCCCAATGGCGAAGACCCCGATTCGTATATCAATAAATTTGGAACTGAGGAATTTAACAAACAAGTTGAAAACGCAAAAGACTTTTTAGAATTCCAAACAGAGCAGTTTTATAACGCAGGAGTTTTTGACGACTCTAAAAAATCTGCCGAAGCAATTCGTGAGTTAGTTAAATACGTTGCCCTTATTGAGGATGAGCTAAAAAGAAATATTCTAATAAAAACTATTTCAACTAAGTTTCAGCTAAGAGAAAAGTTGCTCGAAAAAGAATTGGATAGTGTTCTAGAATTAAATAAAAAAAAGGACTCTAAAGTTGAGTTTAGAAATGAGAAAAAAAATGCAAAGAGCATTGAAGTACTGCAAGGAGATACAGAATCTAATTCTTCTTTCCAATTTGAAAAAGAGCTAATAAAACTAATGCTAGAAGGAAGTGAAGAGATTATTGAAAACATTTTGGATTACATTCATCCAGATGATTTTAAAAATAAAACGTTTAATCAGATTGCAACCACAATTGAAAAGTGTTATCAAAAAAACGATATAACAACATCTGCAATTGTTGGTAGCATTTTGGATGAAGCAACAAAAACAACAGCACTCTCTCTAACACTCGGAGAAGAGATAATTAGCGACAAATGGAATAAGAAAAAAGATGATGTAGATAAAATAGGCCTTAACCATTTACAAAAAACAAAGGATATAGTTCGTAAATACAGACTTTTGATGATTGATTCACAAATTAAAAGCAATGATCATAAAATGGTTGTTGCTGAAAATGAGAATGAAGAAATGAAATTATTACGAGAGAACATGGAATTAACACTTCAAAGAAAAATGATTTTGGATGGCGAAGGGAATTCTGATTTAATTTAGAGTTTTCATAAAAAACCTTCGAGGTTTTTTATGCATTCAACTTTAATCATTTAACTACTTTGCTTGTTTAAGATTTTTTTGTTTTTGTAGTCAAAACCTCGAAGGTTTGAAATATTGAGACCTGTCTTATTTTAGAATAGAGCAGAAGTGATTAGGTCTAGAAATAATTTTAAAAACAAAAAAGGTCATTCAAACGAATGACCTTTTTTAATATATATTTAGCCGAAATTTATTTTGCTAAAACAGCAGTAACTTTTTCAGCAGCATCTTTTAATGTTGCAGCAACTTCAAAATTCATTTTTGATTTGTTCAACAATACTTGAGCCTCTTCAGCGTTTGTTCCATCAAGACGTACAATAATTGGTATTGTAACTTTTTCTTGATTAACTGCATCAATAACACCTTGAGCAACACGGTCGCATCTTACAATTCCACCAAAGATGTTAATTAAAATTGCTTTCACTTTTGGATCTGTAAGAATAATCTTAAATCCAGCTGCAACAGTTTCTTTATTTGCCGAACCACCAACATCTAGGAAGTTTGCAGGATCACCACCAGCAAGTTTAATAATATCCATTGTAGCCATTGCAAGTCCGGCACCATTAACCATACAGCCAACGTTACCATCTAATTTTATATAATTTAAATTATATTTTGATGCTTCAATTTCTAATGGATCTTCTTCATCTAAATCGCGATAAGCGAAAATGTCTTTATGCTTGAACATTGCGTTATCGTCAAAATTCATTTTCGCATCCAATGCCATTACATCACCTTCTTTAGTAACAACTAAAGGATTGATTTCGGCAATTGATGCATCTGTTTCGTAAAATGCTTTGTATAGACTAAGTAAAAACTTAACTGCATTTTTGAATTGAATTCCTTCAAGGCCTAATCCAAAAGCTAAAGCTCTTGCTTGGTATGCTTGTAAACCAACTGAAGGATCAACTGATTCTTTAATTATTTTTTCTGGCGATTCAGCTGCAACTTTTTCAATTTCCATTCCGCCTTCTGTGGAAACCATAACAGTATTTTTTGAAGATGCACGATCAAGCGTAATTCCAACATAAAATTCTTTTTCAATGTTTACGCCTTGCTCAACTAGTAGTCGTTTTACAATTGTTCCTTCAGGACCAGTTTGATGTGTAATTAAATTCATTCCAAGAATTTGTTTTGCATATTTGCGAACTTCTGTAAGTCCTTTAACAACTTTAACTCCACCACCGAGGCCTCTTCCACCAGCGTGGATTTGAGCTTTTACAACTCTAATTTTTCCACCAATCTCTTTTGCTACAGCAACAGCTTCATCAACTGTGTATGCAACTTTGCCATTTGGCACTGGAACATTGTACTTTCTTAAAATTTCTTTTGCTTGATATTCGTGAATTTTCATAGCAACCTTTAAAGTTATTTATAAACTAAATTATTTTTTTTCAACTAATAAAATTATTCCATTTAACTTTAAGAAGCAATTCAAATAATTAATTTTATGGAATTAGTCACTGTGTAGCTTCGAGTTTCTCTGTGAAGTTCTGTGGAAAAGTTCAAAAGATTCTACCACAAAGGAAAAGAAAGTTACACAATGGAAGCCGAATTTAATTTTCTCCTCCTTGTAACTCAGTAGAATAGTCCAAAAATCTCAAATTTATTTTACTTGAAAATCTGTATCTTTGCACTTTATAAATAACATAAATATTGGAACAAAAAATGAGCATTTCCTACAAAGATTCTGGTGTAGATATTAAAGCTGGAGAAGAGACAGTTGATAAAATTAAGGAAATAGTAAAATCAACTTTTAATAAAAATGTCCTTTCAGGAATTGGGCATTTTGGTGCTTTCTATGAAATGGATTTTATGAAATATGAAAATCCAGTTCTAGTATCTAGCGTTGATGGAGTTGGTACTAAACTTAAAGTTGCTTTCATGATGGATAAGCATGATACAGTAGGTCAGGACCTTGTAAATCATTGTGTAAATGATATTGCAGTAGGTGGAGCAATTCCTCAATACTTTATGGATTACATGGCATTTGGAAAACTTGTTCCTAAAGTAGCTGAAAAAATTATGGAAGGTTTTGGTAAAGCCTGCCGTGAAAACGGCGTTGCTCTCATTGGTGGTGAAACTGCTGAAATGCCAGGTCTTTATGCTGAAAAAGAATATGATATGTCAGGAACAATTGTTGGAATTATTGAAAAATCGAAAATCCTAAATGGCGATAAAGTTAAGCAAGGTGATGTACTTGTAGGATTTCCCTCTACAGGGTTGCACACTAATGGGTATTCGCTAGCAAGAAAAGTATTGTTTGAAAAATACTCAGCTCACGATAAACCAGAAGGATTAGAAAACAGCATTGGTGAAGAATTACTTCAAGTTCATAAATCGTATCTTAATTTAATCCAAACTATTATTAATAAAATGGATGTTCACGCGTTCTCTCATATAACCGGTGGCGGAATAGTTGGTAATACAAATCGCGTTTTACCAGAAGGATTAAGTTTAAACATCGATTGGAATTCATGGGAACTTCCACCAATATTTAAATTAATTAAAACAACTGGAAATATTTCAGATGAAGAAATGCGTAAAGCATTTAATATTGGAATTGGGATGATAGCAATTGTTGATAAAGATGATGTGGAAAAATTAAAATCGATTGCTGCGGATATAAATGAAGATTGTTTTGTAATGGGAACTGTTGATTAACAACAAGCACCTAATTTCAAATAATAAAAAACAAATAAATCACAAATCCAAAATCAGAAAAGACAAACTTAAGTTTTGAATTTGTTTTTTTTCTCTTTGGAGTTTATTTGTAATTTATGTTTTATCGTTTGAAATTTAGTTGACTTTTAAGGTTTATAATTTAGGATTTTAAAGTTATGTTTATAGACTCACACACACATCTATTTCTCAAAAATTTTGATGAAGATAGAGACGAAGTAATTAAAAACGCTCTGGATTCTGGAGTGAAATATATGCTTGTTCCTGGAACAGATATTGAGACTTCCAAACAAGCTATTGCATTAGCTGAAAAATATGAATCTGTTTATGCTGCTGTTGGAGTTCATCCACACGACACAAAAGATTGGGATGACACTTGGATAGATGAAATAAGAGAATTAGCAAAACACAAAAAGGTTGTTGCCATTGGTGAAATTGGTCTCGATTATTTTTACGACTTTTCGCCAAAGAATAAACAACATCAAGCGTTTGATAAACAAATTCAATTAGCTTTAGAACTTGATTTACCTGTCATTATTCACAACCGCGATTCGAATGATGATATAATGGAATTTGCTCGAAAGTATAAAGACACATCACTCAAAGCCCAATATCATTGTTTTGCTGGAACAGTTGAAAATGCAAGAGAATTAGTTGAGATGGGGCACTACATTTCGTTTACTGGAAACATAACTTTCAAAAATGCCGATAGTATTCGTGAAGTGTTATCAAAAGTAAGTGTCGAAAATATTTTGCTCGAAACAGATTCTCCGTTTTTAACTCCAGTGCCACACAGAGGAAAGCGAAACGAGTCGAAACATATTCCACTTATAGCAGAAGTTGTTGCTGAAACTCATCATTTAAGAATTGAAGATGTTGCTCGTACAACTTCGTGGAATGCATTCAAACTTTTTGGAATTGGAGAGAGAATGAAATTAAGTTTTACATATCAAATTGGCGAATCTCTGTATGTAAATGTTACAAACAGATGCAATTCGGATTGTGTTTTCTGTGACAGAAAAGGTGATGCTGTTATAAATGGCTATAGTCTTAAAATGAGTAAGGCTGAGGAACCGGAAGCATCAGTATACATTTCTGAAATTGGTGATCCTTCAAAATACAATGAAATTGTTTTCTGTGGATATGGCGAGCCAACAATCCGATGGGAAGTTGTAAAAGAGATTGCAACCTATGTAAAAGCAAACGGGGGCAAAACTAGGATGAATAGTGATGGCCACGGTAATTTTATTAATAAACGTGATATTACTTCAGAATTAAAAGATACAATTGATACTGTTTCAATTAGTTTAAATTCCACAGATAAAGTTCAATACGCAAAATTAATGCGCGTGGATGAAAGTCTTCATGCTGAAATGATTGACTTTGCAAAGAAGGCCAAAGAATATACCAACGTTGTAATGTCTATTGTGGGTCTTAGTTCAGTTGACACAGAAAATGCAAAACAATTTGTAATAAATGAAATTGGAGCTAACTTTAGAGAAAGGGAGTATTTTTAATGAAGAAATTATTTGCCGTTTTATTCGTTCTATTTACAACCAGTTTTTTTGCACAAGAAAAAAAATTCACTACTGCTGATGAATTAGAATATCTGTTGTGTGATCCATTTTTCAAGACATGCCAAGTTGGCGTTGATGCATATAATATAACCAAGAAAGAAATTGTTTTTAGGCATAACGAAAAGCTTCTTTTCAGACCTGCCTCAAACATGAAGCTAATTACAACTACAACTGCTCTATGCTTTCTTGGTCCAGAATATAAATTTAAAACAAAAATAAAATATGATGGAAAAATTGAAGATTCAGTTTTAAATGGTAATCTCTATTTCATTGGTGGATTTGATCCTGATTTTACATCAGCAGATTTAGATACAATGATAATGCAATTAAAAGATGAAGGCATAAATAAAATTACTGGAAATATCTACTCAGATGTTTCCAACATGGATTCACTTTTCTGGGGGAACGGTTGGATGTGGGATGATGATCCTTCATATAATTTCCCATACATGACACCACTTGTTATAAATGACGTTTCAATGTATGTGGTAATTGCACCATCATTGTTGGGCGAAAAGGCAAGTATATTTACAATTCCAGAATCTAACTATTTTAAGTTTACTAACAATATTGTTACAGTTGATAATGACACATCTGATTTAATAGTAAGCAGAGATTGGATTAACAGAAGCGATTCATTAATTCTGGAAGGCGGATTGTTTGTTGATGCAGAACCAGATACTATAATGGTAAACCTTAGACACACAAATAAATATTTTTTAACTCTTGCTAAAGAGACTTTGCAAAAAAACAAAATAGGTTTTGATGGAACTTGTGGAATTAAAATAGCTCCAGATAATGCAAAAGAAATTGTAACAAAAGAAAGACTTTTTAGTGAAGTAATTATAAATCTTAATAAAGATAGTGATAACCTAAGCACAGAAATGACCTTGCGTGCTATGGCATTTGAAAGATATGGGAAATATGCCTCGGCTAAAAAAGGTATAAAGCTTCTTGATAGTTTAATAGTAGAGGTGGGTCTAAACCCAAAAAATTACAGACTTGTAGATGGTTCAGGTGTTTCACACTACAATCTTGTCTCTGATGAATTGTTGAATGAAATATTAATTTATATGAACTTGTATCATCCAAAATTATTTGATGTGCTTTATAACTCATTTCCTATTGCTGGTGTTGATGGTTCACTTAAAGATAGAATGAAAAAAGGAACTGCTCATAATAATGTTCACGCCAAAACAGGAACCCTAAGTGGAGTGAGTGCACTATCTGGTTATCTGCATTCTAAAAGTGGCGATTTAATTTCTTTTTCAATAAACACACAAAATTTTGTTGGTAGTGCACGCACCGCTAGAAATTTCCAAGATGAAATTTGTGAAATACTTTCCAACATGGAGTAGAATTCAATTTAGGGAAAAGTGAATTGTCTAAAATCGTGTCATTCCTGCCTGTCCCCAGTGTTTTTCGGGGAATGTTCTGCCAAAGGCATCCCTTCGGGGTTATCGGGAATCTCATTAAAGAAAATGAATTCTAATCAACTTTGAAGAAAAGGTTCCAAACATATGAAAACACATAAACAATTTAATATTACAGCAACACCGTATAACGTTGATTTACTAAGTGGCTTACTTTGGCAACTAGACATTGAGGGCATAAACGAATACGACAATAATTTGGTTATTTTTGCAAAAGGCGAAAGTGAAATATCAAAACATGAAATAGAAGAATTTTTAGAAAAAATTAAAAGTGAAAATTTAATTGAAAACTTTTTGGTTGTTGAAAGTAGCATTGAAGAAATAAATTGGAATGCAGAATGGGAAAAGACAATTAATGTTATTGAAGTAAACGACAGAATTGTGATTAAGCCTACATTTAGAGAATACAAACCAAAGGAGAATCAGCTTGTTATTACAATTGATCCTAAAATGTCTTTCGGAACAGGGGAGCATGAAACAACAAAATTGGTTCTTCAATTTTTAGAAAACCATATTGGAAATGCTAAACGGGTGCTAGATGTTGGAAGTGGAACAGGAGTTCTTGGAATTGCCGCATCGCTTTTGGGTGCAGAAAACGTTGTTGGAATTGATAACGACGAGTGGTGTATAGAAAATGGGAATGAAAATATTTTACTTAATAAAGTTGAATCAAGTGTTGAGGTTAGGCTTTCAGAAATTAGTAATGTAAAAGATGAACCGTTTGATTTAATTTTAGCCAATATTAATAAGCATATATTATTAGACATTGCAGAATCTATTGTCAAATTAACAGTTCCAAATGGAAAAATTATTCTTTCGGGATTATTGTATTCAGATAGAGAAGATATTCTATCAATCTATTCTAATTAGGGCTTGCTGAATTTCTAAAGAAGAATAATCTTAAATCTAAGTTTCAATATAATTTGATTTAGTAAAAAGGACTCAATAAAGGAATAATATGCTTTCTTTTTAAGAGCATAAAAAAGATGTAAGAATTTAACCAAATTCATTACAAAGAATATTGAAGCTATCCAGCTTTCAGATGTGTCTTGTCTTCTGGCTCTTATTTTACTTAAACCGTAAGCATTTTTTGCTTGACCAAATTTACCCTCTATGTGATTTCTTTGATTATTCTCTTTCCGTTTCTTAGCTTTTTCATAATATGATTCCTCTTTTTTAGGTCTCCCAATAGGTGCCCCAGTTACTCGTATTTCAAGTTCTCTTAAATATTTGCGATTCTCTCGTGTCAGATATGCTTTGTCAGCTAGAACCACTTCGGGATAGCATCCGTAAAGTGTATTGTAATCTTCTACTTGTTTCTCTAAATCCTTAGACTCACTATAAGCATCCCAACTAAGTGTGGTTATTCTGCTAAAGCCTTCTACGAGAGATACTCCTATTTTTGCTCCAAATTCAGTCTGTGATTTTGCTTTGCCCCTTGGTATTGGACGAACATAAGGCTGATGAATATTGACTATTCTATCTTTTGTACTATGTTTGTGTTCTCTATACATCTCCTCTTGTTGCCTATAGAGTTCTTGGATTATCCAAAATATCTTCTGCTCTTTTTTACTTAATGGAAATTCTTTCTCATCAAAAATATCTAACAATTTGTGAATATGACCTATGTTCCGGCTAAGGTATCTGAGTTGTTTGCCTACTGCTTTGCGTATCTGTTTCCTACTTCTTTTTTTCATCTTTGAAAAACTTAAATATGCTTTTCTAGCATTCCTTCTATAAGTACGGGGCTTCTGTCGCAAATCTGTTTGTTTGTAGAGTGTATCAATTATTTTCTCGCTTTTTTCACGAGCATTGTTTAACAGACTATGGTCTGTAGGGTATTCTATCATTTGGTCGGCTACTGTTGCATCTATCTTTAGTTTTCCTTTGTTTGGCTTTTTCTTATGATGTCCGTCAGTTTTATCTGTCGAAACATTATCTGATGAAGTTTTTGTGTTCTTCTTGTTCTTTATCCTCTCTGAAGCTGATATTATCAATTGCGTCATTTCATCGAAGGCTACTGAACCTAAGCGTTTGCGTAAATGAACAAACAAGGAAGAATCAAATGCTGGCTCTTTCTTAAAACTGTGAAAACCAAGAAAATATTGCAAATAAATATTTTCTTGAATCATAGAGATTACTTCTCTATCACTTAAACCTAATCTATGTTTTATTATCAAACTGCCTACGGCTAGTCGTCCATCTATGCCGTATCTTCCCTTACTGGTTGATAAACTTTTTCCGTAAATGCTAATGAGTTCTTCCCACGGTAGTATTTTTGATAACTTTACCCATCTGTTCGTTGGGTCTAATTTGCCACCAAAGGGATGTTCAAACTCGAATAACTCTATTTGATTTTCACTTTTGTAATGTAAGATGACCTTTTTCCTTATAAAAAATGCACGGTTTTTGAACACAATATATTAATACATTTGCACTTTTTCATGTTTATTATTATCATGACCCTTTATTTATGCGGGGATAGAGCTTTTCAGCAAACCCTAATTATGGATTAGAATTACTTGAAGAGAATCAACTTGGAGAATGGATAGCATTGGTTTTTCGGAAAATTTAGTTTATAGGTGTAGTAGAAAATTAAAAAGCGAGATTAATAATTAATCTCGCTTTTTTTATATAAAATAAGAATGAGTAGGTCTAATTCTTTAATTTTGCCAATAACTCAACAAGTGATTTTTTCTCATCATCTGTTAAATTTTTTGTTTCCTCAGAAATTGAGTCTATATAAAGTGGTGTGAATTTTTTTATTATTTGTTTGCCTTCTTTTGTCAATTCTGCATTAATTATTCGTCTATCGAGCTTTGATGGAATTCTTTCAGCATAATTTCGTTTTTGTAAATTGTCCATTACGCAAGTAATATTTGCACCAGTTACATTTAGCTTTTGACTAATGCTTTTTAATGGCATTGTTCCACCTTCGCTTAATGCTCTAAGAACACTATACTGTGAATTAGTTAAATTTAAATGAGCCATTCTTCTTGCATGCGATTTTTCCATATGCTCAAACGTGTTAGTTAATTCCCTCCAGACCTCTATTGATAGATTATTTTTCATGTTGTCTGACATTTCTTTCCTTTTTTAATTAAATATATTATGATTTATACTTCAAATACAAAAACTGTACCATTTAGAATATAATCTAATTGAAGTTGAATTAAAGTGAAATGCAAATAATTTTGCACTATTTTGAAGTTCTGGCTAATATCAGCCAGGTCTGTGATAAAATGTAAATTTAATTACTAGTATATTTTCCTTGTCGATAAGCAATTATTACTGTTCTGATAATCTTAAAATTATATCAAACTCTTTTTTAGAAACTGGCATAACAGATAAACGATTTCCTCTTTGAACTAATTTCATGTCTAGCAGTTTCGAGTTGTCTTTTATTTCTTCGAGTGTAACAGTACGCTTTAATTTTTTAACTAGTTTTATGTCAACCATTATCCAAGTTGGTTTGTCTTCTTTGCTCTTTGCGTCAAAGTGTTTATCCTCTGGATCAAATGCTGTAAAGTCTGGATATCCTTCCTTCATTACTTCACATACCCCAACAACACCAGTCGGTTTAGCATTACTATGATAAAATAAAACTTGATTTCCAATCTTCATTTCATCCCGCATAAAATTACGAGCTTGATAATTTCTTACACCATCCCAATGTGTTTTTTTGTCTTTTACTAAGTCATCTATTGAATATGCACCTGGTTCCGATTTCATTAACCAATATTTTGTAGCCATTTTAAATTCCTAACTTTTTAATTTCTAAAGCAATACAAAATTATAAAAAATTGTAAATTGTATCTTAAAATTTTATAAATGATTGAAGCATTAATATGAATAAAAAAAATCACAATTCAAAAAATGGATTTACAAAAATTGTTAGCGTTGTAATAATCCTTTCATTTGTCATATTTCTAGTATTATACAATTTACCTCAAACACAAAAAAATGGAAATGCAACAGTGAAGACTTCAAGTATAAAATTTAATAAAGATGGTGAACTTACATTTCAATCCAAAGATGGAATTTATATTTCAAAAATTGATATTGAAATAGCCGATGATGACGATAAAAGAACAAAAGGTTTGATGGATAGACTTAGTATGAAAGAATACCAAGGAATGCTTTTCATATTTCCTTACGAAACAATTCAATCTTTCTGGATGAAGAATACAGTCCTTTCGTTGGATATAATTTTTGTTAATAGAGATAATGAAATAGTTACAATTCATCAACATGCAGTACCTTTCGATATTGGTCAATATGCATCAACTAAACCAGCCTCGCGAGTTGTTGAAGTAAATGCTGGCTATACTGAATTGTATGGAATAAATGTTGGCGATAAAATTGTTTGGAGAAGAAATTAAATCTGAACACGTTACTTGAAGAATATTTTTAGGATTAATTATGAAAAATAATTTTTACAGCGAATTTGATTTTGAACGCTCTGAAGAAAGTGTAAGACAAGATGATTACAGAACACCATTTCAGATTGATAGGGATAGGTTAATTCATTCATCCGAGTTTCGCAGGTTGCAAGGAAAAACCCAAGTCTTTTTGCCAGGTGAAAATGATTATTACAGAACTCGATTAACTCACTCAATTGAAGTTTCGCAAATTGGAAGATCTATAACAAATTATATTACTAAAAAGCATACCGAAATATTTAACGATTCATATTTTATAGATGAAGATTTGGTAGAATCTGCTTGTTTAGCTCACGATTTAGGTCATCCACCCTTTGGACACGCTGGTGAAAGAACATTAAATAATTTAATGAAATCGTTTGGTGGTTTTGAAGGAAACGGACAAACTTTACGTTTGTTAACAGACACTTTTTATACTTCAGGCGATAGTAGAAGAGGAATGAAGCCAACTCGTGCTTTTGTAGATGCAATATTAAAATACAAATCTGGTTACTCAAAATTTGATAATCCTAAAAATCATTTTATTTACGATTACCAAAAGGAATATGTCAATTTTGTTTTTGCAGGAAGAGAGTTGCCAAGCGAATTAAAAGACCCATATGAGTTAAACAATTTTAAAAGTATTGAATGCCAAATAATGGATTGGGCGGATGATTCTGCATATGCAGTAAATGATTTAGTCGATTCAATCTCTGGTGGATTTATTACTATTGCTAAACTACAAAAATGGAGAAAGCAAAATTCAAAATTATTAGATGATTCTCAAAATTCAGCACTTGATAAAATTGAGAAATGGATTACAGAAGATAGATACAAATCTAAATTTGGATCTGAAATTGGTGAATTTATCCACGCCTGTTCAATAGAAGAAAGAGAAACATTTATGGATGATTTAACAAACAGATATAAATATTATTTATCCATTAATGAAGAGAGTTTTCAGCGTATTGAAATGTATAAAAAAATTGCAGTCGATTTAGTTTTTCGTGCTCCACAACTGCATCAAATGGAATTTAAAGGCAACAATATGATAACAAAAATGTTTGATGTTTTTGCGGAAAACTATATTGATGAAATTACTGGAGTGGAACTTCTTCCAAATTTTACAAATAATTTAATTAAACAAGAAACTGATAGAAACAAAAGAGCAAGATTAGTTTGCGATTATCTTGCTGGAATGACAGAAGCCTACGCACTTACAAATTACAAGCGAATGTTCGATCCAGATTATAATTCAATTTCAGACATTTTTTAATTTAGAACATGTCATTTCGAACCCACTTTTTGGTGAGAAATCTTTTAATTTTTAAGATTCCTCACATTCGTCCTGAATGACAAGGCGGAAAATACTTGTTTTGTAGAAACTCTACTATGTATTAGTCATCATATAGTTGACAAAAAGTAATTGTAAGATAAACTTAAAAAAGTAACAACGGAATTATTTCCGTTCTTAATATAAAAGGAATAAAATGCTAGCACCACAAAAAATAACAAAGAACGAACAAGAATCCATCACCATTGCTTGGAAAGATGGACGAGTGCATACAATACCAATACAGTTTTTACGTGATGAATCTCCTGACGCAAGTAACAAAGGTGAAACTATCCTTTGGACGCATTACGAACCAGCTCCCCAAGGTCCCGATAAACCTGGAAAATATACAATTACTAATATTCAAATAGTTGGCAGTTATGCAATTCAAATAACTTGGGGCGATGGCTACAATCACGGAATATATCCATGGGATTTACTAGTAAAATGGGGCGAATTCTGGGAGATAAAAAATAATCTGAATAAGGAAGGATAAGATTTAATTTCCCATTAGATAAGTTGTATTAAAAAGAGATTATACCCAATTTAGAACTTTTAGTTGCTTTATTTTTTTAAATTCTCTTTAATTGTTTGTAACCAGATTATAATCTAGTGAAAGAGCATGTGAAGCAATTAGCAAATCGTTAGCTCCAATTAGATTACCTGTTTTTTCCAATGTGGCTCTGATTTCACCATATATTATTGAGGCATTTTCATCAAATGGCAAGACTCTAATTGTAGAGAGGAAGGCAACAAGTGCAATTGTATTTTTCTCTGCAAATTTGCTTTTATATATTCCATACCACAATTCAGATGCAGTTATTGACGAAATGAAAACATCATTTGGGGAAACTAATTCTAAATTTTGCTTCACTGATGATGGTTTTTTATTTATCAGGTATATGCAGATATTTGTATCAAGCAAAAATTTCATTCAAACATTTTTCCACGATCTTGAATTTGAGGTTGGTTTCTTTCAGCCATAAAATCAACTGAAAATAATTCTAAACTATCAAAAAAATTCTTCCATCCATTTTGGTGAGGAAAAATAATTACAGCATCACCAACTTTTGAAATCAAAGCTTCATTTCCTTCAAAACGGTATTTTTTAGGTAGTCTGATTGCTTGGCTATTTCCACTCTGAAATATTTTTACTGTTTCCATTTTAACCTCTTAAATATATACATTAAATATATACATTGTGATATGTTAAGTCAATTGGTTTTTGTTTGCCCAAACAAATACTCATCATATTTATTCAAAGGGCAGCCACATTTCTTTGAAGGGCATTTAACCATTGTATCATTAAAATTTACTCCTTCATAAATATTTCCAATTTTTGTCTTTATTTGATGGCAAGGGTAAACATTTCCATTTGAAAACACTACTGCTGCATTGTATCCTGCGTTACACAGCTCTCCTTTTTGAGTAAAGCAAGATATTTCACTTTGGTTAATTCCAAACAATTCCAAATCGGAGGAAGTGTAATTTTCTGGATAAAGCTCACCATTATAATTTCCATAAAAAGGAGCAAAAGTTAATATGATGTCATTCTGATTCGCAAATTTTACTATTGCATCCAATTTCTCTCTAATTTTTGGGTATGCAACTGCTTCTGCGTAAATATTAAATCCAGCATTTTTCAAAAGATTATAGTTCTGAACAAAGTGTATTAATAAATTCTTACCTAACAATTCATCATAATGAAAAGATGCATGAATATGTAATACTCTATCTGGATTTATTTCCTGTACAAATTGATTAATATTTTTTGAAATTAGATTACTATTAAAAGAAATGTAATGTTTTTCAGTGATAGCGTTGCATGCCTCAACAATATTTGGAACAAGAGTTGGCTCACCACCTGTAAAACTAATCCGAAATGTTTTTCCAGTTTTATCAAGAGTTGAAATAAGTTTGACAATTTCAATTGAATGGACTTTTATACTCGCATCTGTAATTTTTCCAAAGCAATATTCGCAATCCAAATTACAGCGTTTTGTTACATCCCAATGAAGCCATGCATCATAGTTCTGATTTTTATTTCGCAGTTTTTTCATGTTTGAAAAGATAAACGCAAAGTTGCTAAGACGCAAAGGGAAAAGATAGCTCCCCAAAAATAGGATGCTGATAAACGCAGATTGCTCATGAAAAGGCATGATAAAACTTTATAAATTCAATCAGCGAAAATCATGACCAATCATGAAGAATCAGCGTCCCATTTTATGTCAAATGTGTCAAGCTCTTGACAGAAGAACCAAAACTAACCAAGTATTTTATAAGTAGAAATTATAAATATTATTTGACTCAGTTGGGTTTATAACTGATTTCCAATTGCTTAATTTATAATAGTAAAATTATTAATGGAATTAAAATGACAAATAGCAAAACTTCTAAAATTAGAGTTGCAACTTTCAGTCATCTCGAAGATAGAACTCCAACATATGCCCTGATTGCAAAAGTAGATTTAGTAATTATTAAATACGACGAAAAAGTGTCTGTACTCTACGGAAGATGTTTACATCGTGGAGCATTACTATCTGATGGATTTGTCTCTGGAGATAATCTAATTTGTGGACTCCATTTTTGGGATTATCGCATCGATACTGGAAACAGTGAATATAATAACGAAGAGCAACTTCAAGAATTTTCATCATGGATTGATGAAGAAACCGATGCTGTCTTTGTTGATGAAAATGAAATAATCAAATGGGAAAAAGAAAATCCACAACCATACAATAGAGATAAATACCTTGGACTGTATGCAGACATTCACGGAACTCAGGATGAACCAAATAATAGTTACATTCAAAAATTAGCAAAACAAGGTGCTAAAGGAATTGGCAAACATGGAGTTGGTTCTGCAATGGGCGTTCCTATTCCAGAATTACCAAGATGGGACGATATTCAACTCCTGACTGCACAGCTTTCACGCAAGCCACTTTTTGATGATGATGAAGTTTCAACCGAATTAATTATTGGTCCAAATGCTAAAAAACCACTCAAGTTAGATATTCCAATATTCATAAGTGATATGAGCTTTGGTGCATTAAGCGAAGAAGCAAAAGTTGCTCTTGCAAAAGGTGCTGAGTTAAGCGGAACTGGAATCTGTTCTGGTGAAGGCGGTATGCTTCCAGAAGAACATGACAATAATTCAAAATATTTTTATGAACTCGCATCTGCAAAATTTGGGTGGAGTTTTGATAATGGTAAAAATGTTCAAGCGTTTCATTTCAAAGCTGGACAAGGGGCAAAGACTGGAACTGGTGGTCATTTGCCAGGCGATAAAGTTAAAGGGAAAATCGCTCAGGTTCGTGGATTAGAAGAAGGAACTGCCGCAATTAGTCCATCAACATTTGATGATTTAACAACTCCAGAAGATTTTAGAATCTTTTCTGACAAAGTGAGAGAAGTCTCTGGTGGAATTCCGATTGGATTTAAAATATCAGCTCAGCACATTGAAGATGATATTGACTTTGCTCTCGAAGCTGGCACCGATTATATTATTCTCGACGGAAGAGGCGGTGGAACAGGCTCTGCTCCAAATATTTTCAAAAACAATATTTCCGTGCCAACAATTCCAGCATTAGCTCGAGCTAGAAAACACTTGAATAAAAAGGGAGCAACTCATGTAACCCTTATTATTACAGGTGGTTTACGCACTGAATCTGATTTCATAAAAGCATTAGCTCTCGGAGCAGATGGAATTGCAATTTCAAACTCTGCTATTCAAGCAATTGGATGTTTAGGAATGCGTGCATGTCATACTAATAATTGTCCGGTTGGAATTGCAACGCAGAAGGAAGACCTTCGCTCTCGCATTATAATAAATGAATCAGCAAAATTATTACAAAATTACCTTGAGGCTACAACTGGACTTATGAAAGTCTTAGCAAGAGCATGTGGATACAATCAGCTAGATAAATTCAATCAAAAAGATTTAACTACTTTCAATCCAGATATGGCAAAACTTAGTGGAATAAAATTTGGTGGAATAGCCTAAAATATTAAAGGAATAGAAATGGAAAAAATCATTAAGTGGTATAAGGTTGCTAAGGTTAGTGACTTTGAAGAAGGTCGTGTAAAAACTGTAACTGCTGGCACAAAGACTGTTGCTCTTTCTTTGTTTGAAGGAAAGTTCCGTGCAATTGATAACCACTGTCCGCATCAAGGCGGCCCATTGGGCGAAGGCTCCATTGAAGAAGGATGGCTCCGTTGTCCTTGGCACGGTTATGAATATCATCCTTGCACTGGTAAACCACCGGCTGGACTTGATGATTTAGTTACAACTTATCCAATTGAAGTGAATGAAGATAACATCTCTATTGGAATTGAAGAAGAGAAACCTCACGTTAAAACTGTATCCGATGTAATGGTTGAAACAATGATTAACTGGGGAGTTGATTCAGTTTTCGGTATGGTCGGACATTCAAATCTTGGATTGGCTGATGCAATAAGACGACAAGTAGAGTTAGGAAAACTTAAATATTTTGGAATTCGTCACGAAGGAGCTGCTTCATTTGCAGCATCTGGTTATGCAAAACTTACTGGAAAACCCGCTGCATGCTTTGCAATAGCTGGTCCCGGTTCAACTAATTTGCTCACTGGTTTATGGGATGCAAAGGTTGATAGAGTTCCAATACTTGCATTAACTGGGCAAGTTGATACACAAGTTTTAGGTCCAGGTGCTTTCCAAGAAGTTAATTTATCCTCTGCTTTCAGTTCAGTTGCAGAATGGAGCCAAACAGTTTTGCCATCCAGTAAACATGCTGAGTTGATGACGCTTGCACTTAAAAATGCAATTTTAAAAAGAGATGTTGCCCATTTAATATTTCCAAACGAAGTTCAAGAAATTGAAGTAGGCGATGAAACTCCTGCATCATCTCCAGAAGGAAGATTGACTGATTTAAGAATAACTCCTCCCGCTAGTTCAGTTAAAGATGCTATGGAAAAGATAAAAACGGCGAAGCGTCCGTGTATTATTCTTGGCAATGGAGCTAAGTTTAATATGAGTTCTATTATTAAGTTTGCCGAGAAAATAGAAGCTCCGATAATTACAACATTTAAGGGAAAAGGATTAGTTCCAGATTCTCATCCATTGGCGTGTGGAGTTTTGGGAAGAAGTGGAACACCGATTGCAAGCTACTTTATGAATGCTTCGGATCTCATTATTGTTTTGGGAGCATCATTCTCTAATCATACTGGTATTGCTACATTCCGACCAATAATTCAAGTTGATTTTGATCCGATGGCACTTGGGAAATTTCATAAAGTTGACATTCCGGTTTGGGGAGAAATTGGAACAACTGTTGATATTTTAAATAACGGATTAATTCAACATTCCGGCGATTCAAAAATACGTGATGATATTGCATCACGTTGGAAAATATGGCGAGATGAAAAATCGAGCAGAACAAAGGATGACAATGGCAATGGATTAAACTCTGCTCTAATTTTTGAGGTGCTAAGTAATGTTGTTCCAGAGAATGCAGTTATAACCGTTGATGTTGGAAACAATGCTTATTCTTTTGGAAGATATTTTGAGTGTAAAAACCAATCAATACTTATGTCAGGTTATCTTGGATCAATTGGTTTTGGTTATCCAGCAGCAATGGGAGCTTTTGCGGCAGAACCAAATAGAAAAATAATAGCTATTACTGGCGATGGTGGATTTGCTCAATATTTGGCCGAACTAACAACTGCTGTAAAATATAATATGAATATCACTCATATTTTGTTAAACAATAATGAACTTGGAAAAATATCCAAAGAGCAAAAAGCTGATGAATTTAATGTTTGGGAAACTGATTTAGTTAATCCCAATTTTTCTGAATATGCAAATAATTGTGGTGCATATGGGATTAGAGTAACAAAAAAGGAAGATTTAGAATCTGCAATAGTGAAAGCCATTGAACACAGTGGACCTTCGATGGTTGAAGTTATGGCTGATGTCGAATTAATATAATAAGGAAGTTTAAAAATTGGAAATCATAATATTGCCGCAAATAGAATATAATAATTTTGCTAAAACAAGAGACACTATTCAAATATATGCTCAATTGATTAGTGCTATAAAAGGGAAACTGGTTCCTCATCAAAAAAATTGGGAAGAGTTTAGCTTAAAAGTTTATGCAAAAGGATTTACAACCACTTCCATTCCTATTCAAACTGATAATGGAATAGAAGCACTTGAATTAAACATAAATTTAATTGAACATAAACTTAAAATATTCTTCAAAAATAACAGAGATGAAATTGCTCTTGAGCAAACATCAATTGCTGAGTTTACAAAAAAGTTAGTCGCTATTTTAAGTTCGTATGAAATTTCAAAATTGTGGAATCTGTTCCGCCAAGTATATTTTTTGTTTTTGAAACTTCGGGGTTCAACATTAAAAGAAAAAAGTAATATAAACTTTTGGCCTCATCATTTCGATTTAGCATTGCTAGTGTTTTCTGGAAAGCTTATTGATGGGCAAGACGAAACTAATTGGGATTATTCGCGCGAGCAAATGAATTTTGGTTTATCATCAGGTGATGCAGGAATACCGCAACCATATTTTTATGTAACCGCCTATCCTTTCGACAAAACACTTTTAAAAATTGAATTGCCAGAATTTGCTGAGTGGCACACAGAGGGGTGGAATGGGTTGGTTGTCAAATTAAACCAATTAGCTAATCAAGAAGAAATATTCACAGCTCTGTTTTCATTATTCACAGAGCTGCTAAATAAAAATTTCAATTTAATTGTTTCTACAAAATAAATTTTCGTATTGTGATTTCTTCCAAAGGTCAATCTAACTCTTCGAGGGAATTCCTTTTGAAGAAATGACAGTCACTTAATTTATCAGAGGATCTAAAACAAAACATCTTTATTAAATTTTTAAGATATTAGTGATAACTATTTTAAAATGTTTTCGGACAACCACTCTTATTCTGAGAATTCTCCGAGAAAGTTTAATACCAAAATTAAAAACACGTTTAAAAAACGGAGGAATTTATGACAGAATTTGTCGAAATATCAACAAAAGAATTAACAGATATATTAGATAATAAAAATATAAAAATTATTGATGTTCGTTCAATGGATGCCTACAACGGCTGGCAGCATGAGAACCAAACTAGAGGTGTGCACATCAAAGGTGCAAAAGCCATACCTGCAAAATGGACTAATTATATAGATTGGGCTGAAATAGTTAGCACAAAAGATATTTTACCTGAACATAAAATTATTGTTTACGGATACAACTTTGAAGAGAGTATGAAAGTAGCAGAAGCATTTAATATCAATGGATACAAAGATATAAGGTTATATAACCATTTTGTAAATGAGTGGGCAGCAAACGAAAATTTACCAATGGAAAAACTAGAACGCTATAAACATCTTGTGCATCCATCTTGGGTTAAGACAATTGTTGATGGTGGAACACCCCCTGAACATAAAGGAAATAAAACAGTAATTGTCCATGCTCATTACAGAAATAGAGATGCTTATCTTTCTGGACATATTCCAGGAGCAATTGATCTGGATACGCTTGCTCTCGAGGCACCCGAAACTTGGAATAGACGCTCTCCTGAAGAATTGAAACTTGCCTTGGAGAAACACGGAATTACTGCTGATACAACAGTGATTTTATACGGAAAATTCATGAAGCCTGATAATGATCATGATTTTCCAGGTAGTGCTGCCGGTCATATTGGTGCAATACGTAATGCATTTATTATGATGCATGCTGGTGTTAAAGACGTAAGAGTTTTAAATGGTGGATTTCTATCATGGAAAGATGCAGGATACGAAATAACTATGGATGATATTTCTAAAACTCCAGTCGCCGATTTTGGAGTTGATATTCCAAGCAAACCTGAACTTGCTGTAGATATTCCAGAAGCGAAAGAAATGCTTAAATCGCAGGATGCAGAATTAGTTTCGGTTAGAAGTTGGCCAGAATTTATTGGCGAAGTAAGCGGATATAATTACATCCAAAAGAAAGGAAGAATTCCAGGAGCAATTTTTGGAAATTGTGGTTCTGATGCTTACCACATGGAGAACTACAGAAATCTGGATCATACAACTCGTGAGTTTCATGAAATTGAAGAAATTTGGAAGGGTGCAAGTATAACTCCAAATAAGCACTTAGCATTTTATTGCGGAACTGGATGGAGAGGAAGTGAAGCTTTTTACAATGCCTGGCTAATGGGTTGGCCAAGAGTTTCAGTATTCGATGGTGGATGGTTTGAATGGAGTAACGACCCAAGTAATCCTTATGAAACAGGAGTGCCAGAATAAATTTCACCAATGGAATCTGTAATTCGAAATGAGTCCCGATTTCTTTTTGTCGGGACGATTGAGAAATCGCATGCGAACAATTGCTTAGTAAGATTTCTCTCCCAAAATGCTGGTTCGAAATGGCATGACATTAAAACTATTTTACAAATGCTCAATAAACAAAGGAATTACAATGATAGCAATTTGGAATAACAAAATAATAGCAGAGAGCAACGAAACAGTAGTCGTTGAAAATAATCACTATTTCCCAGTAAATTCTATAAATAATAAATATTTCGAAAATAGTGATATGCACTCCATATGCCCATGGAAGGGAGAAGCATCATATTACAGTCTAATAGTTGATGGGAAGACCAACAAAGATGCAGCGTGGTTTTATCCTAATCCTAAAGAGAAAGCAGAGCAAATTAAAAATCATGTTGCATTTTGGAAAGGTGTTAAAGTAGTAAGCGATTAAAGTATTAAGACTAATTTTATAATATGAAGACTAAAAATGAATTATACAGAACAAACAATAAATACAGATGTAGTTACTAATCTTGAAAACCACTTACCTCAACTTGGTATTGAAAAAGTAGAAGATGAGATATTAAAAGGACTTAAAGAAAATCCTAAATATATTTCCCCAAAGTTTTTTTATGACCCAAGAGGCTCTGAACTCTTTGAGGAAATCACAGAGCTGGATGAATATTATCCAACTCGTACAGAGAAATCAATTATTCAAACAATTGGTCAAAAACTGGATTTAGATTTTTCCAATATGTCAATTATTGAACTTGGTAGTGGCGATGCTTCAAAAATTAGATTACTAATTAGTCAAATTCCAGAAAATGATTTAGCTGGTATTAAATATTATCCAATAGATATTAGTCAGTCTGCTATAGAGAAATCATCGGAGATATTAGCCGAAGAGTTTCCATCAATAGTTATAAATGGAATTGTTGCTGATTATATTCATCAAAAAAGCTGGGTGCCTGAATCGGGCAATAGACTTTTCTGTTTCTTTGGTAGCACAATTGGCAATATGAATATTTCAGAAATTGAAGAATTTCTAAAACTCATAGGCTCAGAAATGGAGAGCGGTGATTGTCTTTTACTCGGAATGGATATGGTAAAAGATATAGAAGTTTTGGAGAAAGCATATAACGATTCAAAATATATTACAGCTAAGTTTAACTTAAATATTTTAAATGTTGTAAATAACTTAGTGGGGACAAATTTTAATTCTGCTGATTTTGAGCACCTTGCATTTTATGACAGAGAAAAAGAAAGAATTGAAATGCATCTGAAAGCTAAGAACGATATGATTATTACTTCCAATTCTGGAAAAGATGGAATTTATATTAAGACTGGTGAAACAATTCACACTGAGAATTCACATAAATTTAGTGAAGAAAGCATAAGTAAATTTGGAAGCTGGGCAGGGCTAAATGTTGAAAAAATACTTACTGATGATAACCATTGGTTTAGCCTAGTGCATTACAGAAAATAATAATTCTAAATTTTTTTAATTGCTTAAAATCTTGAATAAGCAGGTTCCTTTTGAAACAAGAGATCTTAATCTTTTTATGATTGCCAATTTATTAGAATGATATTTAGTTGGAATATAATGCACATATAAACATTATGTTTATATGCTTTCTAATTATTAAGAATTCAATTACTTTAAGTAGCTTTGATACGTAAAATAATTTTCAAAAAATATAGACAAGGAGTAAAAATGTCTCTTGATTTATCAAAATATGGAATTGAAGATTCAGTAGAGATTTTCCATAATCCATCTTACGAACTACTATACGACCATGAAACAAATCCAAATCTTGAAGGATACGAAAAAGGACAAGTTTCTGAACTTGGTGCAGTAAATGTGATGACCGGCATTTTTACCGGACGTTCGCCCAAAGATAAATTTATTGTTGAAGACGATGTAACACGTGACACAATTTGGTGGACATCAAATAAAGCGAAAAACGATAATAAACCCACAACTACCGAAGTGTGGACGGATCTTAAAAAATTAGTTAGCAAGCAACTTTCTTGCAAAAAACTATATGTTGTAGATACTTTTGCTGGTACTAGTGGTGATTTTCGATTAAAAGTTCGTTTTATTATGGAAGTTGCATGGCAAGCCCACTTTGTTAAAAATATGTTTATCCGACCAACAGAGGAAGAATTAGCAAATTATGGTGAACCTGATTTCGTCTCTATGAATGGTTCAAAAACAGTAAATCCAGATTGGCAAAAACATGGATTAAATTCTGAAAATTTTACAGTTTTTAATCTAACTGAAAAAATGCAGGTAATAGGCGGTTCTTGGTATGGTGGCGAAATGAAAAAAGGTATTTTCGCTATGATGAATTACTATCTTCCACTTAAAGGGATGGCATCGATGCACTGTTCAGCCAATGTTGGCAAAAATGGAGAAACAGCTATTTTCTTTGGACTTTCTGGAACAGGGAAAACAACTCTTTCAACAGATCCTCATCGTCAATTAATTGGTGACGACGAACATGGATGGGATGATAATGGTGTTTTCAACTTTGAAGGCGGATGTTATGCAAAAACTATTAATCTAGATAAAGATTCTGAGCCAGATATTTTTCATGCAATAAAACGTGATGCATTATTAGAAAATGTAACTCTTGATGCTGATGGAAAAATTGATTTTAATGATGGTTCAGTAACACAAAATACTCGTGTTTCTTATCCCATTTATCATATTGATAATATTGTTAAACCAGTTTCAAAAGGTGGACACGCAAATAAAGTTATTTTCTTAACAGCAGATGCTTTTGGTGTTATGCCTCCTGTTTCTAAATTAGATCACGAACAAGCTAAATATCATTTCCTTTCTGGATTTACAGCAAAATTAGCTGGAACAGAAAGAGGTGTTACAACTCCTCAGCCAACTTTCTCGGCATGTTTTGGTGCGGCTTTCTTGTCACTTCATCCAACAAAATATGGTGAAGAATTGGTGAAAAAAATGGATGCGAATAACGCAAAAGCATATTTAGTTAATACCGGTTGGAATGGTACAGGTAAGAGAATTTCAATTAAAGATACTAGAAGAATTATAGACGCTATTCTTGATGGTTCAATTGAAAAAGCTGAAACGAAAGTAATGCCTGTATTTAATTTAGAAGTTCCACTTGCATTGCATGATGTTGACACTAAAATTCTTGACCCACGTGATACTTATTCGGATGCATCAGAATGGGATAAAAAAGCAAATGAATTAGCAGAGTTATTCATCAAAAACTTTGCACAATATACAGATAATGACGAAGGCAAATCGCTTGTTGCAGCCGGACCTCAAATATAAATTGTAAATTATATTTCTTGTATTGATAGCGAGTCTCTTGGCTCGCTATCTTTTTATGTCTTAAAATATTACATTTCTCTCGAAATGATGCTTATTATAACTATTATTCTTCGTGTTTCCGTTGAAAAAGGACAAAATAGTTGGAATGATTTTTGTCGAAAGTTTTTGTTAAAAGTATATTAATAATGTTTAAACTATTAACATCGTTTAAGCGAAATAGAAAGAGAGAAAAAAGTGCAACAAAATTTATCCGAGGACCTTTTGGATAATCTATTTTTAAACGCACCAGTTGGTATAATAACTGTTGATGCTAATTTAGTAATAAATAATGCTAATGAAACATCACTTCAGTTCGAGTTAACATCTGCAAGTTCAGTTAATGAGTTAATTGGATTAAAAATAGATGTTTTGCCTCTCTTCAGCTCCCCGAGAATTAAAAATGATTTAGAAGAGCTTACAAACGGAATTCCGTTTGAAGCCGAATTAACTTCTAAATTAACCTTGGATGGAAATGAAATCACAGTAATTCTAAAAGCTTCGCCAAATCTAGAAAATGGACTTTTCAAAGGTGCAATCTTTATTTTTGAAGATTTCAAAGTTCCTTTAACTTTAACTCCCGATAAAGTGATAGAAAATGAGTTGTTCAATAAGTTTGTAAAATCTATTTCTGATTACTTTATGATTCTAAATAGTAGAGGTGAGGTAATCTATTCCCCTCCAATTGGCTCGTTAAAATCGCACAACAATATATTTAATAGAAAATATCAATCGATAAAACAGATTTTTAATGGCAAATATGATGATATAATTTCCGAGCTATTTGATGAAGCTATTGCTACAAAAGAACCTATATCTTCTCAAAGTATAACTGATGACTTAAATACATCAATTAGCTTTCAATTAAATTTCATTCCTATTCTTGATGAACTGAAAAAAGTAAATTTTATATTTGTTTTGTTTGAAGATG
>JAQICK010000168.1 GCA_027858595.1 Melioribacteraceae bacterium | reverse complement strand
GCAAGAGGCTACATGGTTTGGATGTGCAATAAGTTAGAACTTCCAGATCCAGAAATTAAGCCAGCACCCGAAGCTGCCAAAATTGAAAATGAAGCGGATGAATATCTGATATCCTTGTTAGAAAAATGGCGTACGCCACTTTCTGAGCTAACGGAAGAAGTATTTCATACTCCAACATTCAAATCCAATTGGAATGTTGACTACTGCATTGATGCAATGCTTGAACATGCAGTTATGCATCCGATAAGGCATGAGTTTCAGTTGAAGAATACTCAAACATCATTTTGGTTCAAGAAAAAACAATTCAGAAAACCAGATTAAGAACAAAACACTAAAATAAACCATCAACAGTTAAATATCTTTCTCCAGTATCATAGTTAAATCCTAGAATTGTTTTCCCAGTTCCAACCTCATCAATCTTTTTTGAAATTGCAGCCAATGTTGCTCCAGTAGAAATTCCAGCAAAAATTCCTTCCTCTTGTGTAAGTCGTTTAGTAAAGTTATATGCTTCCTCTTTTGTTACAGAAATAGTTCCATCCAAAATACTTGTATTTAAGTTTTCTGGAATGAAGCCAGCACCAATTCCTTGAAGTGAGTGAGAACCAGGAGCACCACCGTTTATTACAGCCGATTCAATTGGCTCAACAGCAAACACTTTTAATTGAGGGAAATGGTTTTTCAGTATTTCAGCAGTCCCAGAAATATGCCCACCTGTACCAACACCGGTAATAAAGGAATCAATTCCTTCTGGAAAATCTTTTATTATTTCAAGAGCAGTAGATTTGCGATGAATATCAGGATTTGCATCATTCTCAAATTGTAAGGGCATCCAAAAGTTTGGATTGTGACCAGTTAATTCTTTTGCTTTTGCCATTGACCCTTTCATACCAAGTTCGCTTGGAGTAAGTTCAAAACTTGCCCCATAGGCTGACATTATTTTTCTTCTTTCAATAGACATAGATTCAGGCATTACTAAAATTATTTTGTATCCTTTAACTGCTGCAACCATTGCAAGACCAATTCCAGTATTACCAGATGTTGGTTCTACTATTGTCATTCCAGTTTTCAGAATTCCTTTATTCTCCGCATCTTCAACCATTGCGAGAGCAATTCTATCCTTTATGCTTCCACCAGGATTTTGCTTTTCTAGTTTTATCCAAACATTATTAGTGGATGAAGCAAACAATTTATTAATTTTTATGTGTGGTGTATTTCCAATGCTCTCTAATATATTTTTAAGTTTCATTTTATTTGCCTTGTGTCAAATTACAAAATTTGAAATATCTGCTTTAGAATTATCTTTGAAATTTATTTCGCTTCTATGAAATACAACCGAATTTGCTGGAACTGATCGAGTAAGCCAAACGTTACCGCCTATAATTGAGCCTTTGCCGAGAGTAGTTTTCCCACCAAGAATTACAGCGTTGGAGTATATTATTACCTCATCCTCAATTGTTGGATGCCTCTTTGTTTCTGCCATTTCCTTTTCAACACTTAGAGCACCAAGAGTTACACCCTGATATATTTTCACATTGTTTCCAATATGCGTTGTTTCTCCAATCACAATTCCAGTACCGTGATCAATAAAAAAGGACTCTCCAATTGTTGCTCCAGGATGAATATCAATTCCGCTAAGTTGATGTGCGTATTCAGTAAATATTCTTGGAAGAAGAGGAATGTCCAAGCTATACAATTCATGAGCTAATCTATAAATCGCGATAGCTGAAAATCCTGGATAAGCTAAAATTACTTCATCGATACTTTTTGCTGCAGGATCTCCTTTGCATATAGCTTCTGCATCTTTTAGCAGAAGTGAGTGAATAATTGGTAGTTTATCAAAAAATAATTTTGAGCATTCATTTGCTCTTTCTTCCATTCCGTTATTTAATGAAATTAATATTTCTTGTAAATTTCTTCTTAGCAAATAAATTTTACTAACAACTTCTTCCGAGTTATAATAGCTCTTTACCGAGAAGTGTGGAAATAGAAGTTCCAACAATTCAATTAAAAAATTCTGCGAAGCTGATTTTATTGGTGTTCGTGGTTTATATTCTTTTCGTTTGTCTAATAACTTATCTGCAAACGATGATATGTTAAAATCATCATTAGTCATTACAATTACCTTTCGTGAAAATATTATAGTT
>JAQICK010000147.1 GCA_027858595.1 Melioribacteraceae bacterium | reverse complement strand
ATTAAATAGTTCTTTTTCGTTGCGAATTATTCTATCGTAGAAAGAGCTTTGCCATTTGAAGGTTTTTTCCTAAAAGATGTATTTCTTTTTATGATTTTGTTTTAAATGCACCAACCAATTCTAACAAGGATTTAATATTTAAATACTGTACCAGCGGAATTATAATATTTACAATGTATTTTTACAACACAATATTTATCTTTGCTTTTCTGATAGTTCATATACGTGCAATAGTAATCAGAGAAATCTTAATCAAAACAAAAGGCTAATTTATGATAGATCAACCGTTTCACATTCTTCTAATTTTTACTGGAATTATTGCATTGGCTCTGTTTCTCTCCGATAATTATAAAATTGCTCAAAAGATATCTCCTATATTAATCATACTTTTTTTTAGTGCCCTTCTCGCTAATTTAGGTGTAATACGAACCGACAATCCTTTTTACGGAGCTATTAACAGTTACGCCGTTCCTTTTGCTGTTACACTTATTCTTTTCCATGTTCGTTTGTCCGATCTTAAAAATGCTGGACTTCCAATGTTGGTCGCTTTTGGAATAGGTGCAGTTGGCTCTACTGTTGGTAGTTTAACCGGTGGACTTATACTGAGTGGAGAATTTAATTCCATTTTACCTGCCGAAGGATGGAAAATTGTTGGTCCCTATATTGGCACTTATATTGGCGGAAGTCTAAATTTCTTTTCCCTTTGGACTGGATTAGGAATTGATAACCCAAACCTTTTTGCAGCTGCAAATGCTGTTGATAATTTAACATTTTTTCCAATTTTTCTATTTTGGATAATAGCTCCAAATTATCTTTCAAAATACTTCAAATCTGATGACAAATGGCATCAGAAAGAAGTTGATAATCTTAACGAAAAAGATAAAACTGTTTCATTCATACCCACACACATTATTGGATTAACCTTTTCGGCTCTTCTGATAATGTTTTTAAGTAAATGGATAAAAGTAGAATTCCTTTCCGATTGGATGCCAAATCTTCCAACTATTCTTATTATAACTACGCTTGCATTAATAGCTGCTCAAATTAAATTTGTACAAAAATTACAAGGTTCACAGCATTTAGGAAATTTAGCATTTTATTTATTTTTTGCATCAGTGGGTGCAATGATGGATATTCCAAAAGCAATTGAGCTTGCTCCTATTCTTTTTCTTTTTGTAATTATTGTAATTTTAATTCAGCTCAGTACTGTACTAATTCTTGGAAAACTATTAAAATTAGATATAAAAGTGCTTGCTGTTGCTGCTGTTGCTGCAAAGCTTGGGCCTTCTAGTGTTATAGCTTTAACTAACTCAAAAAATTGGAACAGCCTTGCACTTCCAGGTATTGCAGCAGGTCTTTTGGGATATGCAATTGGAAATTATATTGGGTTTGCAGGGGCTTACTTTTTGAAGTTTATGTTAGGTAGTTAGTGTTTTAAGTTTTTAGAGGCTGTCTCAAAAGTAGTGTATGTCATTTCGAACGGAGAGAGAAATCTTTAATTTTAAGCAAATACGAAAGATTCTCACGTCGCTTCACTCCTCAGAATGACATTTTATTAGCTTTTGAGACAGACTCTATTTATTTAATTATTGGAATTATTATTTCAATAGAATTAATTTTTTAGTGTCTACAAACTTACCGGCTACAATTCGATAAAAATAAATTCCTGATGTTAATTCATTCGCTGTTGATGAGCTTGTCGAAGCATTAAACTTAACTTCGTAATTTCCAGCCTTTTGATTTTTATTTACAAGTGTTGCAACTTCACGTCCGAGAATGTCGTAAATTTTTAATGTTACATTTGTAGCGGACAAGTCGCGACTTGTCCCTACTGGAATACTATATTGAATTGTTGTACTTGGGTTAAAAGGATTTGGATAATTTTGAGATAATGAAAACTCTGTTGGTAATTCAGAATTGTCTTTTAAAACATCTGTTATAACTGATTTATATTTTGCACGACTATTTACAACACTATTTTGCAAAGAGTTTAAATCAATTCCAGCAGAAAGAGAGAACGCAACTTCCAAAGTTGAATCTGCTTTTATATTAAATGGTCCTGCAGAAATTACGGACGAAATATCATTTGGACCAGCTTCGGTTTTGATCAATCCATTTGTAAGCGTTAACCATTTGCTTGCGTCAGAATATCCATCATACACACCAACGCCACCGTCCAAGCCATCGTTTGCTATTCCATAAAACCCAGTAGTTCCATCGGTAAGTAAAGCCATACCAATAAATGGTTTATCAATATCTGTGTGATATGCGTATCCAAAATTATTTGTTTGGTCGTAGTTGGTAATATTTTGATCATATCCCTCATCGTCAATATCCCAATCAAAATAAATTCCGACATAAAAACTTGAATAATCAATACCACTCTCGTTGGTAAAATTATATTTCAGAATAATATAATTATCATTGCCAGCATCTGAAAAAGAATATGTTTTTAAATCAGTTTGGATTCCCAATTTTTGGGTTCCCGCATTATTATCGTTAAATGAGGATGTACCTTCTTGATCTGCAATTATGCCTGGGTTATTTATTTGAACGAAAGAGAGTGGATAAAAATCTTTATCTTGAGAACCAGCTGTTGCGTCTCTCACTGAATTAATTATTTCCGTTTCTGAAATTCCATACATTAATCCAGCTTCGAATAGTAAATTGCGTCCTTTCATAAAAGTAAATCCGTCCCCACTTTCATTATCGGGATAATCATTAAACGCTAGTGTCCCTTTACTTGTAATTGTAAAGGAGATATTGTTTCCAGATTGAGTTCTGAATGTTGGGTTTATTAAAACTGAGATTAATTGGAAATCTGAATATGTTCCATCAGAATATGTTAGCTTGAAAAGCACTTCTTTATCATAGGCCGTATTTTCATTTATTGTAAACTTAAACTCATTTTTTAAGTTATTAAATTCCTCTAAAGTTTCTTTTCCCGAAGTAGAAAACTGTGATTGCGAAATTGTAACATCGCTACTTGTGCTACTCAAAACTGCATTAAAATTATTAAGCGGATTTAGATAATTCGTAAAACTTAGATTAATTTGTATTTCTTCTCCAGATTCAAATATTCCATCTGGATTGTTTGTCTCAACAAATTCGTAATCCAGAACTCTAACAGATTTTACATCCGTATTACTCAAAGCATTAAAAGCATTTATTCTCCCAGAGCCTAATAAATCAGTGTATGACGTGTTTAGATTATCAATATAATCGGCGTTAACTCTAATTTGTTCAATTATTTGAAGTGGATTATAATCAGGAAATTTATCAATCACTAATCCAGCTAAACCAGCAACAAGTGGTGAGGCCATAGAAGTTCCACTTAAATATTTATATGGAGAAGTAGCACTTTGCCATGTACTATAAATTCCATTTCCAGGAGCACACACATCCAAATCTTTTCCATAATTTGACGAAATACTTTTTCTGTCATTTTCATCTGTGTTTCCAACCGAAAGAACCCCGTCATAAGCTGCTGGGAATATCACATCTTTTAATCCATCATTACCAGCAGCACAGACCATTACACAGCCTTTATTAACAGCATAATCAATCGCTTCTTGTTCTGCGTTTGAAAATCCAAATCCGCCCCAACTACAGTTTATAATATCTGCTCCATTATCAGCAGCGTAAAGAATTCCCTCGTAGCCATAAGCAATAGTTCTATCACCCAAATCGTGACGAGATGTTTTAACTGGCATAATTGTTAAGTTGTACCCAAGTCCAGCAACACCAATTGAATTATTAGTAACTGCACTTGCAATTCCTGCAACGTGAGTTCCGTGCGTTGGAGAATCTTCCATAGGATCGTTGTCTCCATTTCCATCAAGTCCGCCAAAATCCCAGCCTCTGATGTCATCCACAAAATCATTATGGTCATCATCAATTCCATTAATTGGATCATCGTTTTGCCAAATGTTTGCTGCTAAATCTTCGTGTGTCCAATCAACTCCAGAATCCACAATTGCCACGATTATGCTTGAGTTTCCTTTACTAATATCCCAAGCGGCTTCAGCTTGAACTTTTGTTAATCCATATTGACTAGTAAATTTAGGATCATTTGGTGTGTGCACAATCTCTCGTAAATAAAGGGGTTCAGCCCACTCAACCTCCGAATGCTTTGCCAGCTTTGATGAAACATAGATTGGATTGTATGGTGATGTTATTTTTAAACGATATATATTATTTAGCTCGTTCTCATCGCTTTTATCTTTTGGATTGAAATGGTTTATTATTTCAGAAACTCCGAAGTTTGAAAATTGCTTTGAGAGAGAGCTACTTTGTATCGCTTTATTCAAAACCGATTGTTCCGATTTAAACTTTACTACTACTACATCTGAAAAATATTTTAATCCGTTTTTCTCAATTATATTATTATTTGCTATCAGTGTTGAAGTAATTAATAGCAATTATAAATATTTTATCTTTTTCATTTAATATCCATTTTTACGTTGTGTCTAAATCCTTCTAGGTAGCTTTAATTACAGACTTTACCCATGAAAGCTTACTAGCTATCAGAGAAAAAGCCTGAAGGTTTAAAAACCAAAATTTATAGCTTATCCTAACTCAAGTATAGATCTGT
>JAQICK010000210.1 GCA_027858595.1 Melioribacteraceae bacterium | reverse complement strand
ACAGATCTATACTTGAGTTAGGATAAGCTATAAATTTTGGTTTTTAAACCTTCAGGCTTTTTCTCTGATAGCTAGTAAGCTTTCATGGGTAAAGTCTGTAATTAAAGCTACCTAGAAGGTTTTAGACAAAACGTAAAAATGGATATTAAATGAAAAAGATAAAATATTTATTATTGCTTTTAATTACTTCAACACTGATAGCAAATAATAATATCAATATTTCTATTAATATTTACAAGCATTTCATTTGCTCAAGGCTCCTCAAAATATTTTATCTATTTCAAAGATAAAGGAATAGATAAAACTACTCAACTTTCTAAATCTTCTGCAGAATATAATATCGCAATCAACTCACTTTCCGAAAGAAGTATTAAGCGAAGGATGAAAACTCTAGGTGAAGATTTTATAACATTTGAGGATTTACCTATTAATCAGAAAAATATTGAGTCAATTAAAAAAAGCGGTGCAAAAATAGGTTGGAAGCTAAAATGGTTCAACGCTGTTTCAGCAATTTTAACAGATGAACAATATCAAAATATTATTAAATATGATTTTGTTGAAAAGATTGAAAAGGTAATAAAGTTAAATTCAAAAAAGGATATAACTGAAGAAACGAATTTAGGGAAAGTAGTTAACACTGATAAAACAGATTATAATCTTAATTATGGAGCATCGTTAACCCAAAACGAGCTTTCTGATATTCCAATAATTCATGATTATGGGTTTTCTGGTGAAGGTGTTTTAATTGGAATCCTTGATGCTGGGTTTGCTTGGGAGGCACATCCTGCATTACAAACTAGGAAAGTTCTTGCTGAAAGAGATTTTGTGAATGGTGATAAAAACACAGATGATGGTGATGCGAGCCACGGAACAGCAGTTTTTTCCTTAATTGGTGGATTTGACGAAGGTAACATTATTGGACCTGCTTACAATGCCCAATATGTATTAGCCAAAACAGAATACGTTTATACTGAAACTCATACTGAAGAGGATAATTACGTTGCTGCAATGCAGTGGATGGATTCAATAGGGGTTGATATTACTACAACATCTCTTGGTTACAGTGAGTTTGATGATGGCGAAGGTGATTATACATACGCTGATATGGATGGGAAAACAACAATTGTAACTCAAGCCTCTGAATTGGCATTTTCTAGAGGAATTCTTACAATTGCCAGTGCTGGAAATTTTGATCGTGACTTTCCAAATTGGAAACATATTTCAGCTCCTGCAGATGGTTTTAATACAATAGCTGTTGGTGCAGTAAGTTCTTATGGAAATTTAGCTTCGTTTAGTTTAATTGGTCCTTCGTCTGATGGAAGAATTAAGCCAGAAATAGTCGCTCAAGGTGTTAACTGTTATCATGCTACTGCATATTCAAATGGGTACGGAATTGGTTCAGGAACATCTTACTCTGCACCAATTTCTGCAGGTATTGTTGCACAGCTACTTTCTGCTTTTCCATATTTAACAAATAAGCAAATGAGAGATATTGTAATTAAAGCGTGTGATAGCACGGAAAATCCTAATAATCAATATGGTTACGGATTATTATCGGCTAAAAGTGCTTTGGAATATCCAAATGTAAAACTTCCAAATGCTGATATAGGTGAACAAGTTTCATCAATTAATAGAATATTTATTGATAGTAGCGGAATTGTAAAAGATAGTGTCTTTATACTATTTACTCTAAATTCTCAAGAAAACATTTCCCGTCAAAAAATGCTAAGTCTGGAAAATAGCATTTATTCAGCACCATATTATGGTGCAATAGGAGATACAATTACTTTTTGGTTTGAGTATTTGAATTCAAATACTTCTGTTGTTCGCTCCCCAAAAGTTGAAAGTTATAAACTAGTTATTGGTCAAACAGACGTTACTTTAGGAATGGAAGACGTTGACAATAATCCAATTTCTTCAAATTTTGAACTAAGTCAAAATTATCCAAATCCATTTAATCCACTTACAAGATTTTCTTTGACAGTTCCAGAAACTGATTTTATTACGATTTCAATTTATAATACTTTGGGTGAAAAAGTTAGGACATTAGTTTCCAGAAGATTGGGCTCTGGAAATTACAACTTTACTTGGGATGGTTCTAATGATTTCGGTGGAAAAGTTTCAAGTGGAGTTTATCTATATGCGGCTTTTTCAAAGTCTAACTTCACTTCAAAAAAGATGATTTATTTAAAATAAACTCAGTATGTTTCTATTAGTAATTGCAGTTTGACTGCAATTACTAATAGAATGCCTATAGAGATAACTTACTTTAGTAGAACCAAGCCCAATTAATTGTTACAACTTTGTACAAAACATTAATTTTAAAATAGTAAAATTATTTCTATTTAGGCAATTTAAATGCGGGATTATAAATTAAACCAATAACGTTTCCCCAAGGATCTTTAACTGAGCCAGTCATCAGTTCACCACCGACATTAAAAGGTTTTTTGTTTTCGGTTGCACCACATTCAAGAAAATGTTTGTAAGTTTTCTCAATATCATTTACTCCCCAATATGCAACTACACTTTCAACTTTTTCAGCTGTTTGATTTTCCTCGGGAAGTAGACCAAGCTCATATCCCTCAACATTAAATCCAACATAAAATATTTCATCAAAGTAAGGTTTAATCATAAATGCCTTTGCATACCAATCTTTAGCCTCGTTAAGATTTCCAACTTTGTAGAGTGTTGTTCTTAGTCCAAGTATATCGGATTTTTTTCTCAATGTTTTTTGAATTGCTTTTTCTGCAAGCGGTGCCATAATTTTATATCCTTCTAAATTTGGGTGAACTCCATCGTAAGTGTAATCAGATTTAAGACCCTTTTGTACATCAACCATTGTTGAGTAATAATCTAGATATGTTATTTCATTTTGGATGGCATAGCTTTTAATCATCTCATTTAGTGTGTAAATCTTTTCTGAAGGATTTAATCCAGTCTTCCAAGGATAATCAAATGCTGGTAAAACAGAGGATAAAATAACTTTTATATTATTAGCTTTAGCCAATTCAGCCATTGAAATAATATTATTCAAAATCATTTCTAATGTCGAAGGTCCAGTGTTTCTGGCTATATCATTTGTCCCTGCCAAAATAACAACAACTTCCGGATTAAGATTAATTACATCCTGCCTAAATCGTAGAAGCATTTGTGGTGTAGTTTGACCACTAATTCCTCTATTGATATATGGTTTGCCAACAAAAAAAGTAGAATCAAATTTACTCCATCCTTCAGTAATTGAGTCGCCCATGAATACAATTCTGTTCTCATTTTGTTTCGGGATAACAAGTTTTGAGTTTTCATCTTTAAAGCGATTGAGATTTGCCCAGTCTTGGGCTTGAAGGAAAGAAGCGAAAAATAAAGGGAATAAAAGAGTAAAAATTAGTTTCATGTTTTTCTCAATATCTCTGATAAAATTATTGTGGTCACTTTAACAATTTAACCATTTTAAATTAATTCCAGTAGTTTTTCAGTATTTATAATTTCAGCAAACTCATCTTTTAGGTTTGCCAAAGTTGTAAGATGAATAATTTCGGAACTATATTTTTCTCCGTTAATACCAATTCTATCAAAAGTAGCAGTAGCATCTGATATCAAAATGGTTTCGTAATCAAAGTTTCCTGCCATTCTAACAGTAGTTGATATACAATGATTTGATGTTAACCCAATAATTACAAGGGAAGTAATTCCTTCAGCGTCAAGTCTATCTTTCAAATCAGTGCCAATAAAAGCACTGTTTACTTCCTTTGTAATAATGGGTTCATTTTCAATTGGTTTAACTTCATCTTTGAATTCGAATCCAGCATTGGATTTATGAAGTCTCGATTCTGGATTTCGGGAGCTATGTTGAATATGAAAAATAGGA
>JAQICK010000416.1 GCA_027858595.1 Melioribacteraceae bacterium | reverse complement strand
GTTTTTAATGAAGCCCAAAAACCACCTTTTCCGAAAAGTTTTGGAATAACAATAATATTTCTTTCAGCATCGTAAGGCTGTTTACCTCTCATCACTTTAAAAGGAGCAATTTTTGCATCTTTATCAGCAATGGTTACATTTAACGGATTTAATTCAACTGCCTTGGATGCATCAATTTTATCACCTAATAAGTAATAACCAGAAGAACCGTTGTACCATTTGTATTCAGGTACTAAATTCTTTCCTCTTGTAAAATGACCTTTTTTGTTTATAAAATCTGGTTTACCAAATTCATCATTTTTGGCTACTGCTCTTGTTCCAGCAGTTGACCAATCCCACCAAGTTTTGGTAGCAATTTCTTTTGCATATGTTGGAATATGACAAGTTTGGCATGCAAGAGTTTTGGCATGTGTGTTTAATGTTTTCTTTTTATGAACTTCACCTTCGTGGCAACTTTCACATTTTACATCTGTTCCAGTTCCCATAAATCTTGAACCATGACTCTTTCCAGCAATTTTATGATTTTCTGCAGTATGGCATTCTGAACAAGAAAAATCTTGACCGCCCATATGAACATCAAAATCAGCAGTAGGGTTTTTCAAACTTCCATCCATATCACCGTGTTTTACAGCTTCGTCTCCACCACCATAAAAATGGCAAGTGCCACAATTATCACGGTTAGTAGGCCCAACATTTTGAGCTACATTTAGTAAGTCTATACCTTCTTTGGGCATTCCAGCACCTTTAGGGTCTTTGGAATACTTACCTGTTTGATCGTGACAAACTAAACAATCAATGTTCTCTTTTTTTGCAAAGTCAAAAGAAGCATCTTTCCAACCATACCCAATATGGCAACTTGTGCACCGAGGATAATTAGAAGAAACTGCAATACAGAAGTTATTAATTAAGTTTTTCTTTCCTAAATTAACTTTTCCCTCTGGAACTGATCCTGGAGCTTCTGCCCAATTCCAATGACGCGATGCAATAATTTGATCACCAGCTTCTTCGTGGCATTCTAAACATGCTTTAGTTACTTCTTGGGGTGAATTGAATGGCCCAGTGAGGTTTTCTTTGTGCTCGTTTACTTTTGCATCTTGAGCAAAAAGTAAAGAAACAGTGAATAATAGAGTTACAAACAAGAACGATTTTTTCATATTATTTCTCTTATAAAAGATTGTTTGTAGAAACATAATTTTTTATTATAAAAAAAACAATCATAAAGGAGTTTTATTGTCTTAATATTGGGAAATGGACTAAAATGAAAGAAAAAATTATGTAATGGGATAAAATATCTAAAAATATTTCAACACTGTAAATTTTGAAAAATTTAATTTTTCTTATTTGCAGAGAATAATATTAAGTTTAAATGGTAGCATTTGTAACTTTTTTATTTTACTATCGTCCAAACCACAGTGCAAAGAAAAATCTATAACAAAAAGACCTAAATGGAGATAACATGAAAAAACTTTTGATACTACTAGTTGTAATGATGATGACAACAGTATCTTTTTCCCAAACAACACTCACACTTGATGAAGCTATTAAAATTGCACTTCAAAGAAATAGTGCTTTAGTTAAAGCAAAATATAATTTAGAAAGTAGTGCTGCGTCTGTTAAATCTGCTTACGGAGATTTACTTCCGAACCTAGGAATCAGAAGTGGTTGGAGTTGGAGTAAAATCGATGATATTGGTGGTTCTCAACTAGACTATCTGGGAAACTCGATAAATGTTCCTGCAACATCAATTGATACTAGAAATTATTCTGTTGGAGCTGGCGGTTCAGTTGTGCTTTTTAATGGGTTAGCTAATCTTGCAAATATTTCTTCGGCAGAAATGGATCAAGAAGCGGCAGAATTAAACATTGACAAATTTAAAAGAGATATAGTTCAAGCAACTACAATCTTTTATTATTCCATTCTTAGAAGTAAGGCTCTTGCTAAAGTTAAAGAAGAGAACTTTAAATACAATAATAAACTTCTTGAAACAATAACTGAAAGAAATAGATTAGGTTCTGCACCAGTTGCTGATTTATATGCTCAACAAGTTCAAACAGGTAATGCTGAGGTTGATCTAATTAGAGCAAACTATAATGTATCTGTTGCACAGAATAATTTAATTGACTATTTGTCTTTGGATGTTCTTAAAGAATATGAATTTGTAAGTAGCATTGTTATAGTTGATAATAGTAATATTGATAGTTATGGCAAAGAGTTTTCCAGCGTAAAAGAAATGGTTGAATATGCACTTGAGAATAGAACGGATTATTTAGGGCAGCAGAGAACAGTTTCTAGCTCAGAGAAAGGTATTACAATTGCAAAGGGAGGCTTTTGGCCTAGTCTTACTGGTGGATATAACTTTTCTACAAATTCTGTTGCTGTAGATAATTTATTTGATAGAAGAGTTTGGGGCGTAAGTCTAAATTTAAATATTCCAATATTTTCAAACTTTAATACTGAAACTTCAGTGCAATATGCAAAAGTTAGAAACTTAAGTGCTCAAGAGGATTTGAGTGCATTAGAGAGACAAGTCAAAATTGAAATTAAGCAAGGTTATCTAGATTTTGATGCAGTTTCAAAAGCGTTAGAAGTTGCAATTAAAACTGTTAAATCTGCTACAGAAAATAGAAGAGTTCAGTATGAGCGTTATAGCCTTGGTTCTGGAACTTTCTTGGATGTGTTACAATCTGATAGAGATTATCAAACTTCAATTAGTTTAAAAATAGACGCAGAATTTAATTTCCATAGCTCTAAAGAGGCATTGCTAAATAGTATTGGGAAACTAAATTATGCAAAGTATGAAAATGAATCCGGCAATAAATAAGAATCAGTAAATTAAAATTTATTAAATAGAATTTAGTAAAGGAGAATAATAATGAGTAAAAAGAAAAAAAAGAACTCAAAAAAGAAATTCATAATTTTTGGTGCAATTGGTGTTGTTATTGCTGTGCTTGTTGTTCTAGTAATTACTAATAGTAATAACGAAAAAATAACTTCTGTACAAACTGAAAAAGTGGAGAATCGAAATATCACTCAAGTAGTTTCGGCTACAGGGAAAATATCTCCTGAATATCAAGTTATGCTAAGACCAGAAGTGACAGGTGAAGTTGTAAAACTTCCAGTTGAAGAAGGGGATATTGTAAGTAAAGGACAATTGTTAATAAGAATAAAACCAGAGCAATACACTGCGCAAAGAGATAGAGCAAAAGCAAGCCTACAGTCAACAGAAGCAATGCTCAAAGTTAGACAAGCTAGTTTGGATAAGGTGAAATCTGACTACAAGCGTATGCAAGGATTGTTTTATAAAGAACTAGCAAGTTATCATGAACTTGAAACTGCAAAGTCTAATTACCTACAAGGTGTTGGGTCTTACGAATCGCAAGAAGCATCGGTGCGTCAAGCCGAAGCTAGTTTGTATGATGCACAAGAGCAACTTGATAAAACAGTTATTTATTCTCCAATAGATGGAAGAATAACAGCTCTAAATGTTGAACTAAGTGAACGTGTTCTTGGAAGCTCATTCAGTCAAGGAACTCACCTTATGACAGTTGCAGATCTTGGTTTAATGGAAGCACGTATGGAAGTTGATGAAAATGATGTTGTGTTAATTTCGGAAGGTGATACAACAAACATTGAAATTGATGCTTTTGGTGATCTAAAGTTTAAAGGACTTGTTTCACAAATTGGTAATAGTGCAAAGACTACTGGATTTGGTACTCAAGACGAAATTGTAAATTTTGAAGTTAAAATCAGATTGCTTGCACCTAATGAAAAGATTAGACCAGGAATGTCTTGCGATGCTGATATTCAAACAGAAACACGATTCGATGTAATTTCTGTGCCTATCCAAAGTGTTACTGCACGCATGGCTAAACCTAAAGAAAAAGAAGGCGAAGATGAAAAACCAAAAGTGAAAAAGGGCAAACGAGAAAAACCTGTTGAAGTTGTATTCATACTTGAAGGTAACAAAGTTAAAAAAGTTAATGTTGAAATAGGTATTAGCGATGACATGTATATAGAAATCAAATCTGGTTTAGAAGGTGACGAAGAAATAGTAAACGGTCCGTATAGAGCTATCTCCAAAGAACTTGAAGATGGTTCAACTGTTATGGCTCCTAAAAAAGATAATAAGAAAGACGATAAAAATGAAGATGCAGATAAAGAAAAAGAAAGTGAGGAATAATTTTTTAACTGTAACGGATTAGAAATTATTAAGTCTTTAATCTGATGTCTTTAATTTAAAATCTAATTAGGTAAAAAAATATGAATATAATAAAAATTGAACATATTGCTAAAATATATCAAGTGGGAAGTGAAGAAGTTCACGCACTAGCTGATGTTTCATTAAAGATTGACAAAAATGAATATGTTGCAATAATGGGTCCATCTGGTTCTGGTAAATCAACCCTAATGAATATACTAGGATGTTTAGATACTCCTTCAAAAGGTCTTTACGACTTTTCTGGAGAGAATGTAAGTCAAATGGACGACAACGAACTTGCATCAATTCGTAACAGACAAATAGGATTTGTATTCCAGACTTTTAATCTTTTAGCTCGTTCTGACGCTTTGCATAATGTTGAGCTACCCCTTATCTACGCTGGTGTTTCTGGTGCAGAGAGGCGTGAACGTGCTGAATTTGCTTTAGAAAAAGTTGGTCTTGCAGATAGAATGTCTCACAAACCAAATGAACTTTCGGGTGGTCAACGTCAGAGAGTTGCAGTTGCACGTGCTTTAGTAACTAATCCATCAATAATATTAGCTGATGAACCAACCGGAAATCTGGATACCAAAACAGGTGCAGATATTATGCAACTTTTTAATGAAATTTATGAATTGGGAAATACAATTATACTAGTTACTCATGAAGAGTATATTGCAGAGCATGCCGCACGTATTATTAGACTACGTGATGGATTAATTGAACATGATGAGATTGTAAAAGCAAGATATATTCCTAAAGGCAGTATAGCCAAATAAAATAGGATTAAATAAATGAAAAATATACTATTTGAAATAAAAGAAGGATTGCTTATTTCCTTAAAAGCAATCAGAGCAAATAAAGCTAGGTCAGTGCTAACTACTCTGGGAATTATTATTGGTGTTGCATCTGTTGTGCTTATGTCCACTGCTATTAAGGGTATTGACCAATCTTTCCAAGAAGGAGTAGCTTCACTTGGTTCTGATAATCTTTATATTGACAAATGGGCTTGGTTCGATAACGATATACCTTGGTGGGAAATGCGAAACCGCAAGCATATTGATATGGAAGATTTTAGAAAATATAATAATTTAGCCAAACAGCCAATTGCTATTGCACCAAGTGCGGGTTCACGAAGAACAGTAAAATTTGAAGAACGTTCTGTTGAATCAATCAGTATTACTGGAACTGACAACAATTATATAAATACAACTACTTTAACTTTTGAAGATGGACGCTTCTTTAATGAACTTGAGAGTAAAGGTGGACGAAGCGTTGCTGTTATAGGAAGTGAAATTTCAAAAAAGCTTTTTCCACATGGTGGGGCAATGGATCAGTCTATTAAAATTGGTGGAAAAAAGTTTAAAGTAGTTGGCGTTCTCGAAGAACAAGGTAGTTGGGTTATGGGTAACTGGAATCCCGATAATCAAGTTTACGTTCCAATTCAAAATATATTTAAATACTTTGTGAGTCGTCATTCTAATAGTATTACTATTAATGTTCGGGCAAATGGAAGCCAAAATGTTGATGCCACTAAAGAAGAAGCAATAGGAATTATGCGCCGTGTTCGCGGGCTAAAGTATGATGAAAAAAATGATTTCTCTATCAATCAACAAGAAGGTTTATTAAGTAATATTAATCAAACTGTTGGAGTTATTCAAATTGCTGGATTGTTAATTACTGGGCTTGCACTATTTGTAGGTGCTATAGGAATTATGAACATTATGTTTGTGTCTGTTAAAGAGAGAACAAGAGAAATAGGAATTAGAAAAGCAATTGGTGCAACAAAGAGAACAATACTTGGGCAGTTTATTTCTGAGTCTGCAATTATTTGTTTAATTGGTGGGCTAATCGGTTTGGCCGTTGCAATTGTTGGAAGTATGGTTATAGCACAATTCGATTTCCCAGTTACTGTGGATTCTGATGCAGTTATTTTGGCAATTACAATTTCCTTAATTACAGGAGTTTTATCTGGACTTGCACCAGCATACACTGCAGCAAAGTTAGACCCAGTTGATGCTCTTAGATACGAGTAATGATAGATTCTTAGATACTAGATACAAGATTTGAGAAAAGAAAGATTTAACTATACCATATCTTATGTCTCAAATCTCTTACTTTGGAGAAAATTATAATGAAATTATTTGAAATTTTTAAAATTGCTCTAGGTTCAATTAGAACAAATAAATTGAGGTCAAGTCTAACAATACTTGGAATTGTTGTTGGTATTTTTTCAATTATATCAATAAGCACTATAATTGCAATGCTGCAAACAAGTATTGAAGAAGGAGTCTCTGGGCTTGGAACAAATACGTTTCAATTACAGAAATGGCCTTCTGTTCAAAGTGGAAGTGCTGAAGAGCAAGCTATGATTAGAAATAGACGTGATATCACAACCGATGAATTTTACAGGCTTGACGATAAACTTGATGGCAAAGCTCTATACGTAGCTGCTGAGAGATGGATGTGGGGGCAAAGAATAAAATTCGGAAATAAAGAGACTAACCCAAATATTCAAGTCTGTGGTTGCACTCCAGGTGCTTTTTACAATAATAGTTGGACTATTGAAGATGGACGTGAATTTAATCAACGCGAGGTTGAACGTGGAGTTCGTTCTATTGTTTTAGGACAGGATATTGTGAAAGTTTTATTCCCAATATCAGATCCTATTGGACAAGAAGTAAAAGTTGATGGACATAAACTAAAGGTTATAGGAGTACTTGAAAGAAAGGGTGCAGTTTTTGGACAAAGCCAGGACAATTACGCAGTTATTCCGCTAACAACTTGGGAATCCTTTTTTGGAAACAGACGTAGCGTAAATATTACTGTTCAAGCGTATGAGCAAGACTCTTATCAGGATTTAATTGAAACTACAGAAGGATATTTCAGAACAATAAGAAAAGTTCCCCCTGGTGACCCAAACGATTTTGAAGTTCGTTCAAATGAAAATACGTTAGAGCAAATTAACGATATAACTGCTGGCGTAAGGATTGGTGCATTTGTAATTGCTGCAATTGCTCTATTAGCTGCAGGAGTTGGTATTATGAACATCATGCTTGTTTCAGTTACTGAACGTACTCGTGAAATTGGAATTAGGAAAGCTATTGGTGCAAAAAGCAAAAATATATTAGTCCAATTTCTCTCTGAAGCCGTTACGCTATCCGTCATTGGAGGACTTATTGGAATTGTTCTTGGAGTCATTGTTGGAAATCTTGTAGGCTCACTAATGGATGCCACAGCAGTAATTCCGTTTGATTCAATTTTTGTTGGCGTATTTATTTGTGTTTTAATTGGAATTGTTTTTGGAACCTATCCAGCATACAAAGCTTCAAACTTAGACCCAATAGAAGCATTACGCTACGAGTAAATTGACTACTTTTATAGAAATTAAAAATATACTTGTAAAAATTAAAAATATATCCTATTTTTAGAATTGTAATTTTGAATTACTCAAGGGGGTATAGCTCAGTTGGTTAGAGCGCCTGCCTTACAAGCAGGAGGTCCTTGGTTCGAATCCATGTACCCCCACAAATTAAAGCCTTATAAGATAATAACTTATGAGGCTTTTGTTTTTTAAATCAGCATTTTTAATACGGAGAAATTTATGAAATACTCAAAAGAAATATTTATAGGATTTGCTGTTATTGTAACAGTATTTATTCTTTTTATGGATGCTTCAAATAATGTTGAAGAACCAAAGGAAGTTACTGCTTTTAATAATTGGGCTTTTTCTGTAATTGATGATGCAAAAGCAGATTCAAGTTATGTAAGAATCCCACTTGATTCTAAAGCTGATCAGCGGTGGTTTATGGAAACTATGTATAAAGTATGGGATAAAGAGATAACAATAGAAGAGTTTATCAAAATAGGCTTAGAAAAATTTCCCAACAATAAAGAATCATTTGAATTTGTAGCTGATAGACTTCCACGATAAAAACTAAAGAATATATTATTCCAAACAATTTCCGCTTCCATACCTTATGTTGAATAGTAACTATATGAACGACACGGATTAACCCTAAAAAAAATCCACAAACTATTCTAATCTATTATTCAATCTTAGTGCAATAAAACAGTACTTAGGAACTTCTTTACTCCAACAGTTGTATATCATAAAAATCAAAATTATAAGATGAAAGAAAATCATAATAATATTGAAAGTAATATTTTAGCTAAAGTTATTGGAAATAATTTTGGAAAATCTGAAGAAGGAGTGAACCTTGAACAAAATAAAAGTTTTGCCGAATTAGCAGAACAGTTTACAAATTTTATGATATTCCTAAATTGTCATGAAGAAGTTCACAAAATAGTAAATCAATATTAATACTTCACAAAAACACTAAAACTCAACATTAGTGATGATAAAAAGAAAGGCTGCTTGAAGTCTTTCTTTTTTCTAATTGCTCAAGTTTTACATTATCATTATCTTCAAAATTAAAATTAAAATTAAAAGGGATAATGAATGAGAAAACTAGTCCTCTTTTTTACTTTGCTTATAATAAGTAATCAAACCATACTCGGACAATTTTTGTATTCAACCAATGCAGATTCTCTGCTTATAAATGCAGAAATTGTAACACCAGATGTTGCAACTGTAAATAAATACAATCTGCAAAAACCTCTAAGGGTTCCTGTAATTGAATCAGTTGCACAAAATTTTTTAATGGGTGGTTTTAATTTTGTAACTGGATCCGAATTTGCAAAAATTGGTGCTTCAACTATTGCTCATAATTTTGAGCGAGGCTGGTCAACAGATGCCGATGGTTTTCCTACTAACATGATTGGTCATCCGCTTCAGGGAACAATGTTTTATAGCTTTGCCCGCTCTAGTGGATACAACTTTTGGGTCTCTCTCGGTATAGCTACAATAGGTAGTTGGCAGTGGGAATTTTTCATGGAAAATGAGCCACCAGCTTGGAATGATCAAATTATGACTGCTTATGGAGGTTCTTTAATCGGTGAAACTTTCTACAGAATTTCAAGTTTAATTATTGATGAAAGTGCTGTTGGTGCAGAAAGATTTTGGAGAGAATTTGCTGCTGGTATTATTAATCCAGCCAGATTGTTTAATCGTTGGATATATGGTAGAACATCTAGAGTTACAAATGCAAAACTATATAAAAAAGAGAATTATAATGGCGAAATGGCATTTGGTGGTAACAATGTTGCAGAAGGAACTAGCTTTGCAGATGGAAAAAAGAACCCAATGCTTACATTAGACTTTGCGTATGGCAGACTATTTAAAAGTTCTAAAATTGAACCATTTGATTTCTTTAGACTTAAAGCGGCGTTAAATTTTAAAAAACAGCCTCTAATTGGACAACTAAGTCTCTACAATATTTTTGTTGGTAGTGTGAAAACATTTAAAAATCAGAATAAATTGCTGTATGGTGTTTTTGGATATTTTGATTACATAGAAAATAATATTTATCAGGTGGGTGCAACGGGAGCTGGATTGGGAATTGGATTCCAATCAAAACCTAAAAGAAGTTTTCAATTTATGGGTACACTGAATGTAGGTGCAATTTTTATGGGCGGTGCAAATTCTGAATATGCAACAGATAACAATGTGAGTTTCTTAGATTCTGCCAGAACTTATAATATGGGACCAGGGGCATTAACTAAAGCAGAGTTTCTCTTTCGCTTTTCTTTTGGGTCATTCTACCTGGGATACAATTTCTGGTGGATACATACTTGGGATGGTGCTCCTGGAAATGAATATATTGGAATGCTTGCACCAAAATTTAGAGTTAGAGTTTACAAAAATTGGTTTGCCGGATTTGAATATTTACTTTACCACAGAATTGGAAATTATGACGATCAGGTTCATTACACGAACATAAATTCAAGAAATAATGAACAACGTTTCTTTATTAGTTATGCTTTTTAACTTTGTTTTATTTGGAGAATAAATGAAAAAAATTATATATATAATATTTTTATTTTTAGCATCGAGTATTTTAGCACAGAAAAGTGACGAAACACGATCCGTGGTTTCAGTTACTGCAAGAGCGGTTACTCCTATTGGAATATTTTCTGAAAATTGGAATACTGGTAGTGCATACTATTTAAGTTATGGTTGGATATATTCTAAAACTTGGGGTGTGCAATTTCAATTGGGATATAATAGATACCGATTGCAGTCTGGCTCACAATATTCTGGAACACCAAAATTATCAATGTGGGCTTTCCAAATTGGAGGCAGGAGATATTTCTTACAAGGTGATATAAAACCCTTTGTTACAGTTTTATCTGGAGTTAATATAATTAGACTCTTTTACAAATCGGATGA
>JAQICK010000144.1 GCA_027858595.1 Melioribacteraceae bacterium | reverse complement strand
CACATGTAAATCTACTTTACATGTGAGTTACCTATAAATTAAATATAGGAATTATTATCATGAAAAAGTTTTCACTTATCGTTGTTACTCTCATACTCATTATTTCCTCAAACAATTTTGCACAATTACAGATAGGCTACGTTAATTCTGATGCAATTCTAAAAAATCTGCCAGACGCTCAAGATGCTCAAAAAAAAATTGATGCACTAATACAAGAATGGAAAGAAGAAATTCAGAAAATGGAGCGAGACCTAGATACAAAGACAAAAGATTTTGATAAACGCAAACTTGTGATGAGTGATAATAAAAAAATTGTACTGGAAAAAGAATTAGCAAAGTTAGAATCTGATATATCAAAATATAGAGAAACTAAATTTGGCTATAAAGGTGAGCTATACTCTCAACAAGAAGAAATTATGAAGCCAATCCAGAATAAAATTTTTACTGCAATAGAAGAGGTTGCAGACGATGAAGAATTGGATTTTGTATTTGATAAAAGTGGCGATATTATGTTTCTTTTTGCAAAAGAGGAATACGACATAACTTCGCTTGTACTAAAGAAATTTGAATAATATTTTTTCTTATTACTATATTTGTCATCTAATAAATCCTGATTTTAGCAAAAGACTAATAGACCTTAATTATAAATAGAATTATCTTCTATTGGTCTCAAAAAAATAGAACAGATGAAAATTACAGTAAAAGAAATAGCCAATGTAGTTGGTGGGAAAATATTTGGGGACGAAACATTTGAAATTGAAAATGTTTCTAGAATCCAGGAATCCAAAACAAACGACTTATCGTTCCTTTATCTTCCAACATATGCTAAGCACCTATTAAACACAAAAGCATCAGTAATTTTAATAACCCCATCTATCGAAAAAACCCGCAACGATATAATTTACATTGAAGTTGAAAAGCCTGATATAGCTTTACAACAAGTTATAATTAAGTATTTTACTTTTCCAATACATCTTCCCGGAATTGATCCATCATCCTCAATTCATCCAAGTGCCAAAATTGGAAAAAATGTCTCACTCGGGAAAAATGTTGTAATATCAATGAATTGCATAATCGGTGATAATTCTGTGATTTATCATAACACAGTTGTTCTAGAGAATACCTCAATTGGCTCCAACTGTTTAATGTACCCTAATGTAACAATTACACATAACAACACAATTGGTAACAACGTAATTATTCATTCAGGAACTGTTGTTGGTTCGGATGGATTTGGTTATTTCCCAAATGCAAAAGGTGAGTATACAAAAGTTCCCCAAATTGGAAATGTAGTAATTGAAGATAATGTTGAGCTTGGGTCTAATGTTTCTGTTGACCGTGCAGCAATGGGTTCAACACTTATAAAAGAAGGTGCTAAGATTGACAACTTGGTACAAATTGCTCATAACGTAGAAATTGGTAAACATACTTCCCTCTCTGGGCAATGTGGAATTGCTGGAAGCACAAAAATTGGAGATAATTGTGTTTTTGGTGGACAAGTTGGCTTAGCTGGACATATTGAAATTACAAATCAAGTTATGATCGGTGCTCAATCTGGTGTTTCAAAATCTATTGAAAAATCTGGCAAATATTTTGGAACTCCAACAAAAGAATTAAGAACAGCTTTTAAAGAAGAAGCACATATTAGAAACTTAGAAAAATATAGCAAGCAAATAAAAGAACTAGAAAAAAAAGTTGCTGAATTAGAAAATAAATGGAATAAAGATTAGGAAATAATAAATGCTAGAAAAACAAAGAACTATTGAGAAAGAAATTTCAATTGAAGGAATGGGTTTACATACGGGAACAACCTCTAGAATAACATTTAAACCAGCTCCAGAAAATTATGGTATAAAATTTATTAGAGTTGATTTAGGTGACAAGCCAGAAATACCTGCAACTGCTGATTATGTAGTTGATGTCTCTAGGGGAACAACTATTGGAATAGGTGATGCAAAAGTTCATACCGTTGAGCATGTTCTTGCAGCCATTGTTGGTTTACAAATTGACAACATAGCAATTGAAATTGATGGTATCGAGCCTCCAGTTATGGATGGAAGTGCAATGTCTTTTGTTGAAAAACTACAAGTAGCAGGTTTCATTCAACAGGATGCTAACAAAGATTATTTAATAATTGATGAAACAATAACATATAAAAATGAAGAAGAACAAGTTGAATTTGTTGCACTTCCTTCTGATAATTATAGAATGACTGTAATGGTAGATTACCAAAATCCTGCACTCGGTAGTCAACATTCTGGAATGTTTGATATTCAAGAGTTTGTAACAGAATTTGCCCCCGCAAGAACATTTTGTTTTTTAAGCGAGCTTGAACCATTAATCGACCAAGGATTAATTAAAGGTGGCAATATAGATAACGCCGTTGTTATTGTTGACCATGATATGAGTGAGGAAAAAGTTCTTCAAATTAAAGATAAACTAGAAATTAAAAATGATGTGAAAATTGGAACAACTGGGATTTTCAATGAAGGCTCTTTAAGGTTTAAGAACGAACCTGTTAGACATAAACTGCTTGATATGCTTGGTGATTTAGCTTTAATTGGTGCCCCAATAAAAGCACAAATACTTGCTGCACGACCAGGGCATAAGGCCAATGTTGAGTTTGCTAAAAAAATTAGAAAATTATATCAACAAAAGAAAATTGAAAGAAAATATCAAAATGTGAAAAAACAAGGTGTTGTTTTTGATATTGAAGCAATTCAAAAAATTCTTCCGCACAGATATCCATTTCTATTGGTTGATAAAATTATTGATTTAGAGTTTGATAAAAGCGTGCGTGGAGTTAAGTCTGTAACATTTAACGAGTTGTTTTTCCAAGGACACTTTCCTGAACAGCGAATTATGCCTGGAGTATTAATACTTGAAGCCCTTGCACAGACTGGAGGAATCTTAATGTTAAACTCTTTGCCAGAAGAAGAAATGAAAAAGAAGCTTGTTTACTTTATGAAAATTGATAATGCCAAATTTAGAAAACCGGTTGTTCCAGGTGATCAATTAATTCTTGAAGCAGAGTTAGTTGGCAAAACTGGTGGTCGTTATGTTAGCATGAAAACAAAAGCATTTGTAGAGGGCAAGCTAGTATGCGAAGCCGAAATGATGGCTGCTATAGTTGATAAATAATTATTAAGATGGAATAAAATATGGCTACTAATATTCATACTACGTCAATTGTTTCTCCGAAAGCAAAACTAGGAGAGAATGTTCAGGTTGCTGCTTATGCAATAATTGAAGACGATGTCGAAATAGGCGATGGAACAATTGTTGGGCCTCATGCCTGCATTTATGATGGGGCAAGGATTGGTAAAAACGTAAAAATATTTCAATCTGCTGCAGTTGCAAATGCTCCTCAAGATTTAAAATATGCTGGTGAAAAAACATATTTTCATGTTGGTGATAATACCGTTATTCGTGAATTTGCAACTCTTCATCGCGGTACCGTAGAAACAAATAACTCAAGAATTGGAAGCGATTGTCTTATAATGGCGTACGCTCACATTGCTCATGATTGTGTTATTGGAAACAATTGTATAATTGCAAACTCAGTTCAAATTGCTGGGCATGTTACTATTGGCGATTGGGTAATTATTGGTGGAGGTTCTTTAGTTCATCAATTCGGAATAATTGGCGAACATGCAATGATTCAAGGCGGGATGGCTGTTTCTGCAGATATTCCTCCATACGTTATGGCCGCAAATACCCCAATTAAATATAGTGGACTTAACGTTATAGGAATACGCCGAAGAGGTTTTTCCAACGATGACATACAATTATTGAAAGATGCTTATCAAATTCTTTATTTTTCTGGATTAAATACAACAGATGCAAAAAATGAATTGAGTGAAAAATTTGATAATAAGTATGTTGACGTAATTATAGAATTCTTAAATTCCTCTAAACGAAGTATTCTAAAAAAATGATTTGGCATTTTATTGATAGTGAATCCAGTTCCGGTGAATTTAATATGGAACTGGATGTTTTTTTATCTAAAATTTGCAAAGATGATGAAGCATTCTTTAGACTTTATAGATGGACTCCACATACTATTTCACTCGGAGCAAATCAAAACATTGATGAAATTGATATTCAAAAATGTGAATCAGATAATATTGGATTAGTAAAAAGGCCAACTGGAGGTAGAGCTATTTTGCATGATGAAGAACTAACCTATTCATTAATTCTTCCATTAAGTTTTGGGCTCTCCGCTAGGGAAATATATAACAAAGTTTCAATTACTCTTTCTGCTGCTTTAGCAAACTATGATTCCAAACTTTCATCTGTTGAGTTAGAAAATCTTGAACCAAATTTCAAGCAACTTTTAATGAACCCTTCTGGAGCGTTATGTTTTGCTAGCACAGCTAAAAGCGAAGTGAAATTTAATGGGAAAAAACTGATTGGAAGTGCTCAAAGAAAAATGAATAACGTTGTGTTACAACACGGCTCAATCCTTTGTGGAAATAAACATGCAGAACTTCCTGATTTTCTAATTGATAAAACCCATATTGCTGAACTAAAGGCTGAACTTGCTACTAAAACTACCGAAATTGAGAGCATAACAAATAATAGAACCGATTATTCTCTACTTGCTAAAGCAATAACATCCCAGTACTAAGAAGAATGGAATTTTAAATTTAAGAACTCTACAAATTTATTTATTAGTAAATTTAGGGTTAATAATAAATAAAATTTTTAGCCATTTTAATTTAAAGCACAATGAAATATTTTCTAGTTATATTATTCTTTCTTAGTCACTTCACATTAGCTCAAGATCTTGAAAGCTACCTTGATGGAAAAGATATACGTGATATTTGCGATGATGGAAATAATCTTTGGGTTGCCACCAACGGTAGCGGTATTTTCCAGTACAACTACCGTATGCAAGAATGGTATAATTATTCCACCAATAATGAAAAGCTGAAACTCAACTTCTTCTACACAGTTACTGCTAACAAAGATTTTGTTTGGGCTGGCTCCTCAGACGGACTCTTTATTTTCAACAAAAAAAGAAGGCGATGGAGCAAACGAAAGTTTGGCAAAGGCGGACAATTAAGTAATTGGATTAGAGATGTTCAATACGACCCTTACATTGATGCAGTTTGGATTGGACGTTTTAAGTATTTGACTAAATACGATCTAAAGCGACGTAGGTTTACTGATTACGATTTAACAATGAATGACAACATGAAAACAAACACAATAAAGACAATAAAAGTTGATGGGGATAGTCTAGTTTGGTTTGGAACAGAATCGGGTCTGCATAAGTATAATAAAACTCATGATATTTCTGATGAATCGACACTCTCCTTTTACGATAATGATTTAAATTATTTTAATGGTGACGGTGATGCGATTTCAGTTTCCGCTATGCTTGTTGAACAGAACAATATTTGGATAGGACTTGACGAATTTATTACTAGAAATAATCCAGATTATAATCTTGGTGGTATTTACAAATTTGACAGAAAAAATGATTGGACAAGATACGATGCCCGTGATGGTTTGAAAGGAAACGGCATTTACGATTTAGAGATTACTGGCGATTTCATTTGGGCATCATTGTATCAATTTAGTAAAAACACTAAAGATATTTTTGGCCGTGGTCTTGTTATGATAAATAGAATTACTAATAAAATAGAAATGATAAATATTGACGGTTTACCAAAGGGAGTAAACTCACTTCATTTTGATGGAACTAAACTATGGTTTGGAACAGGCAGTGGTTTATTTGCCATTGATTTCACAAATAAATTTGATGAAAATTTTGTTAAGGATGTAGATGATTAATTTATCTAAAGAAAGATTATTGGAAATTAAAAACCATTTCAAAAACTTTAACGTTGCTATAATTGGCGATATGATGCTTGATGGATATTTGTGGGGAGATGTAAACAGAATTTCTCCTGAAGCACCCGTTCCAATTGTTGAAATTGAAAATGAATTTTTCAGATTTGGTGGTGCTGCAAATGTTGCTCTTAACATATCCAAACTTGGTGGAAATGCAATTCCCTTCGGATTACTTGGTGATGATCAAAATGCAGCAATTTTCAAAGAGCTTGTTAAGAAAGATAACATGAATGCTAATTTTCTTTTACACGATTCTTCTCGTCCAACAACAACTAAGACTCGCGTAATATCATCTGACCAACAAATTGTGCGTATCGATAAAGAAAGCAAGCAAAGAATATCAGATGAAATGGAGGACCAACTTTTTAATTCACTAAAAACAAACATTAATATTATAGATGCAATTATTTTAGAAGATTATAACAAAGGTGTTCTTTCAGAAACTCTTATTGAAAAAATAATTGACCTTGCAAATAGTGAAAACAGAGTAATCACTGTCGATCCAAAATTTAAAAACTTTTTTAATTATAAAAATGTGACAGTTTTTAAACCAAACCTAAAAGAGACAGAAGATTCATTCGGAATCAAAATTCAATCAAAAGATGATATTGAAAACATTGGTTTTAAATTACTAGAAAAGATAAAAAGCAAATATCTGTTGCTAACACTTGGTGCAGACGGGATGGCAATTTTTGAGCACGGAAAGGCCATGCAAATTATTCCAACAAAAGCTCGTAAAGTTCTTGACGTTTCTGGTGCAGGCGATACAGTTATTTCAACTCTTACAGTAGCTCTTCTTGCTGGAGCTTCTATACTGGAAGCAACATACCTAGCAAATTATGCTGGTGGATTAGTTTGCGAAGAAGCTGGAGTTTTACCAATAGAATTTGATAAATTATTTAATCATCTAAACTCAGAAATAAAATGAATAATACTTTAATATCGTGCGAAGAGATTAAAAAGATTGCAGAAACTTTAAAATCTGAGGGAAAGAAAATTGTGTTTACTAACGGTTGCTTCGATATTCTTCATGCTGGGCATGTCGATTATCTTGCAAAGGCAAAAGCTAAAGGTGATATTTTAATTGTAGGACTAAACACTGACGAATCTGTTTCAAGAATAAAGGGTCCACTACGCCCAATTATAAATGAGAATGAAAGAGCATTTGTTTTAAGTAATTTGCGTTCTGTTGATTACCTAACTCTTTTTAACGAGGACACACCATTAGAGTTAATTTCACAAATTATTCCAAATGTTTTAGTAAAAGGCTCCGATTGGTCAGTGGAAAATATTGTTGGTAGCGATTTAGTGCTTGCCAATGGCGGAAGTGTTGAACCAATTGATTTTGTTGTTGAGCAATCTACTTCAAAAATAGTAGCAAAAATAAAAGAAAGCTATAAATGATTTTTAGAAAAAACAGAGTAAAGAGAACTCTCCCGAGAAAAATTGGGAATGGAATTATAGGGTTTTTTGTTTCTATCTTTTTCTTGCTTGTAGTAGTTTTTGCTTTTTCTCAAACCTCTACTTTCCGTAACATGCTCCGTGATAAAATCATTGAAATCTCTGATAACTCCCTCAACGGGAAATTAAATATTGGGCAGGTTGAAGGAACCCTAATTACACATTTACTTCTTAAAGATATTTCCCTAGAATATAATTCTGACACTTTATTTTTTGCAAAAAGAATTGAATTTGCTCTCAACCCATTTTATATACTAGCCAAAAGAATAAAAGTTACAAAACTGTTTATTTCTGAGGCTAATTTTGCTTTACTCGAAACTAAAGAGAATAGTTGGAATATTGATAATTTAATCAAACCTGACACATCAACAACTTTTAATGAAATTGATTCTTCAATAGTAGAAGAATCAAAAAAAGGAGATTTCCCTTTTCTGATTGAAGTTTCAGATTTTGCTTTTCAAAATATTTCTCTTAAAATCAAAAAAAATAAGTTTTTAACTTCTCATAGAAAATATGAGATAGTGAACTTTGATGACCTTGAAGTTGAAAATTTCAATTTGAAATTAGATTTACTTGCCGACTTAAATAAAAATTAATTTTTTATAGATATAAAGCAGCTCTCATTCGCACCTAATCTTTCTAGATTTAATCTCCAAAATCTAAGCGGACAAGTTCTTCTATCGGAAGGTTACGCAGAAGTTAAAAATCTTGCTATTATTACTGATAGCTCAAAGCTAAATTTATCAGCACGTTTGGAAGATTTAAATATTTTTGGCGATGTTAATTTGGAGAGTTTTAAAAATTACCCAATAAAATTTGATTTGCTTGGGCAACCTTTTGGAATGAGTGATTTAAGTTCGTTCATAGGGTCGGTAGATTTTATGCACGGGAATCCTGATATTAATTTCAAAGGAGATGGTAAATTTGGAGATTTTGATTTTACATCAACTTTAGAATTAAAAAACACTTCCATTAATTTGAAAGGAAATCTTACCAAATTACATACACCAAAGCATTTATATACAAAAGCACAGTTTTACGATTCTGATGTTTCCTACAATGAAGTTGATGAATTTCTGAGAGGCTTAGAACTTCCAAAATATCCCGATTTAGTTGTTAAAAATATTAATATTAATTATGAAGGAGAACCACTAAAATTCAGTGCAAATGCTGCTGCATCAGTAGGAGATGGCAGTTTTACAATTGATGCATTTATGGATCTTACAAAAGAACTAGTTGAATATGATTATAAAGTAGAAACAAAGGCAATAAATCTTAATTCAACCTTAGGAATTAATTCTAAATTAAATTCTAAAGGGAGCTTAAAAGGTCATGGTTTTGATCCTGAAAAATCAAACTCATCAATGGCGTTTGTAATTAAAAACTCGAACATAGAAGGTCATTACATTGACACAGCTAGTATAAAACTTCAAACAATTGACAAATTAATTAACTTAACAATTTTTTCAAACCTTGATAGTATGCAAAATGAAATTAGCGGTAATCTAGATTTGGCCAATGTGGATAAGCCGATATATAATTTGCAAGGCAATTTTAAAAATCTTAACCTCCTTTATTATGGTGCTGATTCAACATTAAAATCATCACTAAATTTTGTCTTTGATGTTAACGGACACTCGTTGGATTTAGATAAAACAGAAGGTGAGTTTAAATTAAATTTTCATAATTCAAGTATTGGCTCAAATAAATTAGATAGTATTAATTTTAATATAGATTTATCAAAGAATGATGATACAAGACTAATTAGTTTTCAATCGGACATCCTAGATTTTAATATTACAGGAGATTTTTCACTTGTTGAAACCTATAACCTACTAAACTATCAATTCAGAAAAGTAGGATACGCAATCTCTGAAAAATTAAATGAAATAAATCCAGTTAATTTCTCTGCTGATACATCAAATACTCTTGTACTTTTAAAAAATCAAAACGAATTTTCACAAAAGGATATTTATCTTGATTATGATTTTGACTTCAAAGACTTTAAGTTAATTGCCGCACTACTTAATAGAGACAAAGTTGAAATTTCAGGAAAGGGCTACGGCTATTTGGAAAATGATTTGGACAACTTTGCAATTAGTACCACTTTAGATTTGGATTGGCTTTTCCTTTTTAAAGGCAAAGAGGTTTTCTATATTTCTGGAGTTGAAAGTAGTGTCGATATTGGTTCCGATAATCATGAATATTCCTTCGATAATATTTTTGGTTCATTCTCAATGAATTCCGACCAAATGGTTTCTGATTTTAATATTAATAATATTACAGCGGATTTAATTTTTAACCAAAGTAAGGCTTTTATAAATGCAGAAGCAAACATTAATAATGAATTTGACACTGGCATTGAAGGGTATTTAAGTTTTTCTGACTCTACTGAAATGTTAAATATTTCTAATTTGTTTTTTTCTTATAAAGACTACCGATGGCAAAATAGGGATTCTATTTTGATCGTTAATTCAAAAACAAAAGTTTATATAAATGATTTCAATCTCTATAACAACGAGTCGAAGTTAAACATAAATGGATCAATATTAAATAAGAGTAAGCAGAATATTGATATTGTGTTATCAGATGTCAATGGTGGAATTGTAGCTGAAAAATTTCTTAACTCAAACAACTCGGCTACAAATTCTGATATTAATTTGAGAGCAAAAGTTAGGGGAACTACAATACATCCAATCTATGATATAGATTTTTCGATGAAAGACCTTAATATTAATAATAACCATATCGGCTCTCTTGTGGGGCAAATTAATTATAAGAATAAAAATTTTGAAACCAACATTGAGTTTATTGATTCACTCAACCACAAAGATAAAAAGCTACTAACACTTGTTGGAAATATTCCAATTAATTTAGATATGGATGAAACATATACTGGTATTGATTCATCTAGAACTCTTGATTTAAAATTTAGGACAAACGGATTTAACCTATCCTCTTTTGGAGATGCAATTCCTACAATACAGAATCCTGAAGGTATAGTGAATTCTAATATTACAGTTAATGGCGAATTGAATAATTTCAATTTGTCAGGATACCTTACTACAAGAAATTTTAAGTTTACCTCCGCAATTTCAAATTTAGATTATTTTGCAAACTTAAATTTAATATTTGATAAAAAAGAAATTAGAATTGGAAACTCATACATCAAAAATAATGGAAAGACTAATTTCCCAGGACAACTTGTATTTTCCGGTGGAATAATTTTAGATGGATTTTTAATAAGTTCTGCTAATATATCAATGAATGGTGGTCTTGCTTTGTTATCACCTTTTTCTAGAGAAACAATACCAAATTTCTATGGTGATTTGAAACTGAAGTCAGACGAAAATTGGGTTTTCAAATATATTAATGATATGCCAAGTTTTACTGGAAATGTTCTTTTAGAAGAAGTTAATTTAAATTTTATTCCATCTGAATCGAGCTATTCAGTTACTAATTCCAATTTTAAATATATTTTTGTTAAAGACTCTACTGCTTCTGAGCTACAAAAAGAAAAACATGATAAACTATTATCTGCGTTACTTATTAAAAAAGAAGATAATGAGGGAAATATACTTCCAACAAATTTTGATTTGGATATAAAAATAATGTCACCAAGTGTTTCCAAATTATCCGTGGTTTTATCAAAAGCTTTGAACCAGAAACTACTAGCCGATATTTCAGGTGAGTTAAGAATTAGAAATGTTAATAATGAGTTTACAAGTCAAGGACAGTTTGATGTTTTACCTAGCTCAATGTTTACATTCTATAAAACTTTTAGTGCGGTTGGAAATATTAAATTTACATCCGATTTAACTAACCCAATTATCAATATAACTTCCACATATACAGCGGATTATATAAACCCAAGAGACGAAGAAGCTGAACCTATTAAAACAGCAGTTAAAATTAAAATAGACGATTCTGCTAAATCATTGCTTACCAATATTGGTTCTGGCGAGAAACCACTTGACATAAAAATATACTCAGGGGCACAGAATATTGATTTTAATGTCTCTAATCCACAATATACAAGTCTTGATGCAATGTATTTTCTTATTTTTGGAACATTTAGTACAGATTCTGAAAATGCAAGTATTGCAAAATCTGCAGGATACTCTATGCTCGGTTCTGCGGTAACTTCTGTAGCTAATGCAAAGTTTGGTAATTTTGTTAACAACGTAAATATTAATCAAACAGGAAAACAGACAAGAATAGATATTTCTGGTCGAGTTCAAAAATTTAGATATACTGTTGGTGGTGCAATGGAAATGGCTGACTGGAGCCAAGCAAATGCAAAAATAGAGTATTTGATCAGTCCACAATTTATTATGAGAGTTGAAAGAAAAGACCCTGTAATTTCATCTTCGTCCGATGCAGAAAAAGTTGATGAGGTTGGAGTAATGTATAGATTCACATTCTAGATAAGCATTTAGATATTGTGCTAAATTTACAACTATCTAGTGTTTTTATCGGAACATAATAATTATAAAAAACTGCTAAGTTATGCCAAAGGAATGCCTTCGGCGTAATTAGACAGAAACAATAATATGAAAAGCTCAACTTTTTTCATTAGACGGTTTTTAAAATCGTACAAGCATTGAAATAAAGATGAAGCTTATCAAAAAAAAATCAAAAGTTGGACTATTGTAAATGCTGACATAAATAGATATCAGCAAAAAAAATAAGATTAAAAACATGAATTAAGATTAAGAAAAGTCTGAAATCTTTAATATCATGTTAAAGGAATATAGAAATGAAAAATAAAACAAAAGAATTTTTCCAAAAACAACCAAATGCGAAATTAAAAATTAAAGAATTAGCAAGAAAGCTAGATGCCAACACGGCAAAGAAATATGCAGAGTTAAAAGAAGCAATATATTTTTTAACTAAGGACGATTTTCTTGTTCGACGTGGCAAAAGAATTGAAAAAGTAAAAAGTGGACTGAAAAAATTAGTTGGTGTTTTCCAGCTTTCAAAAGAAGGCACCTACGCATTTGTGATTCTTAAAAAATCAAAATTAAGCGACATATTTATTCCAGAAAAACATTTTGGACTAGCATTCCACGGTGATACAGTTGAAGTAAAGCTGCTTAAAAACAAGCAAGGTAAAAATCTGGAAGGAGAAGTTGTTAAAATAATTGAACGCAAAAACGATAAAATAATTGGAACATTAGTTAAACGTAAAAAACTATTTTTTGTTGAACCAAAAGAAAAATCAATTCAACGAAATATTTTCATTAATGACGAAGACCTGAATGGTGCGAAAGTTGGTGATTTAGTTGAAGTAACTGATATTTTTTTATCGCACCGGTCATCTCATCCAGAAGGAATTATTGGAGCTAACTTTGGAGCCGCTGGGTCATTTAAAGCAGAAATAGCCTCAATTGCTAAGGAGTTTGAGTTTGAAGTTGACTTCCCTTCTCAAGTTGAAAAAGAATTGGAAAGTATTTCATCTGAAATTGAAAAAGAAGAAATTGCAAACCGTATAGATTTACGGGAAGAAAATATTTTCACAATTGATCCTGCTGATGCAAAAGATTTTGATGATGCAGTTTCTGTTAAGAAATTAGAGAATGGAAACCTCTCTGTGGGCATTCACATTGCAGATGTAAGCCACTACGTTACACACAATAGCAAAATTTATGAAGAAGCATTAAAACGAGGTACTTCTGTTTATCTTGTTGGGAAAGTTATTCCCATGCTTCCAGAAAAATTATCCAACAACTTATGTTCTCTTGTGCCAAATAAAGATAGGCTTGCTTATTCTGTTATTTTAGAGTTCGATTCAAAAATAAAAGTTGTTAACTATCAAATTAAAAAATCCATTATCAACAGCAAACGAAGGTTTACATATGAAGAAGTTCAAGAAATTATTGAGAGTGGAAAAGGTGAATTTTTAGAAGAGATAACTCAATTAAATATTATTGCCAAGCACTTACGAAATGAACGAAGTAAAGCAGGTAGCATAAACTTTTCACGACCAGAAATTAAATTTGAACTTGATGAAAATGGCAAGCCAATAGCAGTAAATATTAAAACAATGAAAGAGAGCAATCAGCTAATTGAAGAGTTAATGCTGCTTGCAAATAGAATTGTTGCTGGTCATTTTAATAAAGGCGACAGAAAAATTCAAAAACCATTTGTCTATCGTATCCACGATAAACCGGACGAAACAAAACTTTTTGAATTTGTTCAATTTGTAAAATCTCTTGGATATAAATTTAATAGCACAAGTAAAAATTTATCTAAAGAATTTCAACAATTATTAGTGGAAGCAGAAGGGACAAAAGAAGAAGCTGTATTGAACGAAATTGCAATTCGTACAATGGCAAAAGCTGTTTATTCGCCTAAGAACATTGGGCATTACGGACTTGGCTTTCCTAATTACTCACATTTCACTTCGCCAATTAGAAGATTCCCCGATTTAATTGTGCATTTGTTGACATATAATTACCTTGAAAATAATGATAATCATTTATATTCTTTGGATGAGTTAAATGAAATTTGTGAACATACTTCTTTGCAAGAAAGAAATGCAGTTTCTGCTGAGCGCCTTTCTATTAAATTGAAGCAAATGGAGTTCCTAAAAGATAAACTAGGAAATGATTTTGAAGGAATTATTTCAGGCGTTACAAACTTCGGATTGTTTATTGAAGTAAGCGAAAACCTAGCTGAAGGCTTGGTACGTATGAGTGACTTAGATGATGATTATTACGAGTTTGACGAAAAGAATTATTCCATTATTGGAAGAAGAACAAAACGAATATTCAGACTCGGTGATAAAGTTACGGTAAAATTAATTAGAGTTGATGAAGAAAAAAGAGAAGTCGATTTTTTAATTGTTGAGTGATTTTTAGACTAATAAAACTGACGAATCCCGTTTTTTGAGATGAAGCACTTTATGAGTCCCTTTGGTGCAATCTATAACAAATTACTTCGTTGTCTAAAACGCGGATCGCTAGTAATTAAATATAATTTATAGGAAAATGAAACAACTTAATCTATACATATTATTCACTCTCTTTATGGTGCAACCATTATTTGCACAGTTTGGACAGAACAAAGTACAACATAAAGAGTACGAGTGGCTATATATTCAAACTGAGCACTTTGACGTCTATTTCTCAGAAGAAGGCGGCATCAATGCCGAGTTTGCAGCTGCAGCCGCTGAGGACGCTCTAGAAGACTTACAAGATCGATTGAATTACCAAATCAACAATAGAATTTCTTTAATTGTTTACAATTCCCACAACGAATTTCAAGAAACAAACACAACAGACGGATACCTTGGGCAAGGAACCGGTGGTTTTACCGAACCATTTAAAAATCGTGTTGTCTTTCCTTTTGAAGGTGATTATAAAAAGTATCGTCATGTTATTCATCACGAACTAGTTCACGCTGTAATGCGCGATATGCTTTACGGGGGTACTATTCAAAATATTGTTTCGAGAGGAATTACATTACAATTACCTCTTTGGTATCACGAAGGAATGGCAGAATACTTATCGAGCAATTGGGAAACAAACTCCGATATGTTTATACGCAATGCCATTATAAACGACTTCCTTCCAGATATACAACAGTTGGGCGGATATTTTGCATATCGTGGAGGGCAATCTGTTTTCAAATATATAGCTGATAAATATGGAAGAGAAAAAATTGGAGAATTACTTACCAAGATAAATGATGTCGGAAATTTTGAAAAAGGATTTGAGGCTACTCTGGGGCTTACTATTGAAGAACTTAACGACAAGTGGAAGAAAGATATTAAAGTTCACTTCTGGCCGGATATAGCAACACGTGAAGAGCCAGATCAGTTTTCTAAACGATTAACTGAAACAAAAAAAACAATTGGATTCTACAACACAAGCCCAACTATTTCTCCTGTTGGAGATAAGATGGCATTTGTATCTGATAGAGATATTTATTTGGATGTTTATGTTAGAGATATTAGGGATAAAGAAAATATCGATAAAGTTGTTAGTAGTGGAACAACATTCGAATTCGAAGAATTAAATGTTCTTCATCCAATATTAACTTGGTCACCTGATAACAAACACATCGCACTTTCTTTAAAACGTGGCGGTGAAGACATAATAACAATAGTAAATGTAGAAACAAATGAATACGAAGGATTACCATTTAGTTCTAGAGGTATTGAATCTCTAAGTTGGTCACCTGATGGAAAGAAAATTGCATTCAACGCGCACGATGCTCAACAATCGGATATTTATGTTTACGATTTTGATTCCAAAAAAGTCACTAAAATTACTGATGATATTTTTACAGATTCTCAACCATCTTGGGGACCAAAAAGTCAAAATATTTTCTTCTCGTCTGATAGAGGTAAATATTTAACTCCATTTATGCTTCCCCAAAACTTCAATCTTTATAATTTCAATTACAAACAGGTTGATTTATTTAGTTTAAATCTTAACACAAATGAAATTACTCGATTAACAAACTGGGAAAAGAGTGATGAAAAATCCGCTATTGTTTCTCCAAAGGGTGATGAAATAATTTTTGTTTCAGATAAAAACGGAATTAATAACATTTATAAAATGGCAATTAATAATAGTTCTACCGATTCAAATTATGTTGCTAGCAACTTTGCAAAACCAATTACAAATTCATTAAATCAATTAGAACAATTATCTCTTTCCAAAGATGGAATGAAATTAATATACACTACACTTTTTAAGAAGGGATATAATATTTTCATGATTAATAATCCTTTCCAATTAGAAATAGAGCTCGATTCACTTGAGTTAACTGATTTTATGGCAAGTGTTAAAAGAAATACAGATACTACCGAGGTCGCATTTTTAGGAGACTCCTTTGTTCAAGATTCAACAAATAGTAAAGTAGCAAAAATTCTATTTACAGAAGATGAAGAAGAAAAAGACAAAAACGCAAAAAAACGTAATTTTATTTTTACTGGAAACTTAGTAAAAGATGATGAGGATTCTGAAAAAGATACTACGGATAGTGGAAATTACAGCAATTACGTATTCTCTCCGGCTACTGAATCATATGAGCCAAAGGAGAAAAACATAGATGAAAAAGATAAAAATCTTTTCACTCAAAAACTTGACAAAGATGGAAATTATCTAGTAAATAGATATAAAGTAAATTTTACTCCAGATTTAATTTATGCAAATGCTGGTTACAGCACAATGTATGGTTTAATTGGCACAACCGTTATGTCATTTAGCGATATGCTCGGAAACCATAGACTTATTGGTATTACTGGTTTTCAGGTAGATTTAAAAAATAGTGACTACGGATTATCTTATTACTACCTTGCAAAAAGAGTTAATATAGGAGTTGAAACTTTTCACACAGCACGTTTTATTTATCTCAATCGAAATGGATATTACAACTTATTTCGTTTCAGAAATTATGGTGGAACAGTTTCTGCTAGTTTCCCTATAAGTAAATTTAACAGATTTGAAACTGCAATTAGTGGGATTTTAACATCCTCTGAAAACCTAGAGCAATTTGAAGAACCGATGGAAAAGATTTTCTATTCAATTCCGTCCATTAGTTTTGTACACGATAATACAATGTGGGGATACTACTCGCCTATTCAAGGCACAAGATATAAAGCTACAATTTTTGGAAATTTGGGATTTGATGACCCACAGAAAAGTTTCTATTCTGTTACTTGGGATTTCAGAAAATATGTTCGGTTCCTTTACGATAACTCTCTGGTTTTTAGATTTTCGGGCGGATACTCTGGAGGAAATAATCCACAACGTTTTATGCTTGGTGGAACTGAAAATTGGATTAATAGAACCTTTGCAACAGGTTCAGTTCCAATTGATAATGCTTCCGATTTTGCTTTTTTATCTCCTGCAATGCCTTTGCGTGGCTATAATTATGCCCAACAAATAGGGACAAGATATATGCTTCTTAATCTAGAATTAAGAATGCCTATTATTAGATATCTACTTGCTGGTCCAATTATTCCTATCTTTTTCCAAAATGTTATTGGAACTGCATTTATAGATGCTGGTACAGCTTGGACAAATAATGATGATTTAAATTTCGATTTCAAAAATACTTTTACTGATCCATCGAAAGGAATGCTTGTTGGAACTGGCTTTGGAGCAAGGTCGTATGTTATATTTTTCTTGCTTCGCTTTGATGTTGCTTGGGCTTACGACTTTAAAGGGTTTTCTACTCCAAAATATTATTTCTCTATTGGTGTTGATTTTTAATTTTTTATAATTGTTTTTAAATTTATAATCAAGAATCCTCGCTAGATATTTCAGTCGTTCAAAAAAGGACTCCCTCAATATGACAAACTGAGAAGTCATATTCTGATAGAAACTCACTTCATTACGCAGATTTCTTAGCCTCTACTTTTTTACTCTCTTTCTTCTCAGTTTTTGGAGCAACTGATTCGGTCTCCTTCTTATCCGTTTTACTTTTTGCTTTATAATCAGTTTCGTAAAAACCACTGCCTTTAAAAATTGGTTTTAATCCTCCACCAATTAATCTTCTCACTTCGCCATCACACTCTATACATTTTTTTATTGGGTCATCGCTCATCTTCTGGAACAGTTCAAAAGTTATTCCACACTCTTTGCATCTATAATCATACGTTGGCATTTAGTAAAATCCTATTATTTTAACATGCAAAGTTAATGAGATTGTGGAGGAAATCAAAAAAATATGATAACAGAAATAATCCGCTATACTTACAAATATTTTTCTATTTCTAGAATAATTTTTTCGGAGGCACCAAGGTTTTCGTTTACGTATGCCGAGGCTATTGAGCCAATTTCATTTCTGTACTTGTCATCATCAAATAATTTGGTCAGAACCGTATTTGCTTCTTGCGAGGTTGTAACAACTTGAGAGGCTCCCCTTTTTACTAATTCTTTTGCTTCAAGGCTATACTCTATCTTTGGTCCAAATATCACAGGAATACCGTACACAGCTGGTTCAAGCACGTTGTGGATACCTTGTTTGAAACTTCCACCAACGTAAGCCACATCAGCATAAAAATAGAGCGTGAGTAAAATTCCGATAGAATCTATAATTACAACTTGTTCACCGTTATAATTATTTTTTGATGAGAAGCGTATCGTAGATATGTTTTTTGCAAAGTAGTTTTCAATTTGTTCAAGATGCAATTCTGTTGGCTCATGAGGTGCTATGACCATTACAACATCCTTGTTGGTTTTTAACACCTCTTCAAATGCTGGAAAAATTACATTTTCATCCTCTTCCCAAGAACTACCAAATAGAAATATTTTTTTACCATCAAAAAGTCCATCTCGGAAAAGTTTTTTGCTCTTTGCTTGCAAACTTTTGTGATAGACTCTATCAAATCGGGTATCGCCAACAGCTTTTATTTTGTTTTGAGGAATTTTGAAATCTAAGAAGCTCTTTGCATCATTGGTTGATACGGTTAAAAAATCACTAAAACATTTATACAACGAAATGTGAAATCCTTTTGCTATAGGTAATTTCCTGCTAGAGTTTTTCTGCATAGTTGCATCAACTATCATAGCTGGAATATTCCTCTCGGCTAATTGCCACGAAAGGTTTGGCCAAATATCGTATCGCATAAATATTACAACATCTGCGTTTACAATGTCCAAAAAATCATTCACAGAATTCTGAAAATCGAAAGGTATGTATGCAATTAAATCTGCGTATGGATATTTTCTAGAATTATTATACCCAGATGGCGAAAAAAAAGTGACTAAAATATTTACATTTTTCTCCGCTTTAAGTTTTGCTATAATTGGTTTAGCTTGTTCAAATTCACCAAGAGACGCCGAATGAAACCAAATCATCTTTTTGGATTTATCAAGTGATTTAATCTCTTCTTTAAGAAATTGATTTTGCACTCGTCTTCTATCAAATCCGCTTCGGACTTTTTGATTAAATAATCTAGCAATTTTAAATATGAAATATAAAACTGGAAACACAAAAACATTATATACTGTCCACCAAACTCTTTTCATAGTTTTTTTGCAAAACCTTTAATTTCATCAAATATTAATTGTGGAGTTAATTCTGTCATACACTTAAAATGTTTTTTCTTGCAAGTTGATTTTCCAATATGGCTGCACGGTCTGCAATTTAAGCTATTATTTTCAATTATCAAATTTTTCACTCCAAATGGAGCAAATCCAAATTCTTGAACTGTGGATCCAAATATTGACACTACGGGCACTCCGACCGATGTGGCAGTATGCATTAGGCCAGAATCATTACAAACAATTAATTTGCATTTTTTCATATCCACAGCGGTGTTAAATAATTGATTATCGTTTGATAAATCAAGAGAACCAGTTACTCTGTTTTGTAAATCATTACAAATTTCTCCATCCGATTTACCGCCAAAAATTACAATTGTAAATCCCTCTACTGTTAGTTTATTTCCAAGTTCTGCATAATATTCAATTGGCCATCTTTTTGTGTAATGGAAGGCTCCTGGAGATAATCCAACAATATCTTCATCACTTTTAAGTTCAGATTTAATTTCATCTGGTATAAATAATTCCAATCCCTTGTTATCTAATTTTAATTCAGGTACCACTTCTACATATCTTTCTGGAATTGATTTATCATTCTTCAAAAAATTTAACTTTGTATTAACTAATAAAAATTTCTTAATATTAGGTTTATTAAAAGAGTAACTTTTCTTACTTAACTTTTTCACTACTTTTTTTGATCTAAAATTATTCTGTAAGTCAACTACAAAATCATATTCATTTAATTTTAACTCTTCAACTGTTCTATCTAATTCAACATCCATCTGCCAGAAAAAAACTTGTTCAATATTTGGATTAAATTTTACAGCATCAACAAAGCTAGTTCTTACTAAGAAGTCTATTTTTGCGGTTGGAAATTTCTTCTTGAGAACTCTTAAAAAAAGAGTGGTTAATAGGATATCGCCAAGGGAACTAAACCTAATTACTAAAATTCTTTTTGCGTTTTCTAAATTCAAAACAGTATCTAAAAGTTATAAAGAACAAATTTACTTATATCGTTCAACTTTTCAAAAAATAATTGTATAAGAACTTGAACTTCAAAAAATATATTATTAGTTTTGTTATCTCATTTTATTTGAAATAGTGAAATGAATGTTGGGCGCATAGCTCAGTGGTAGAGCATCTCCCTTTTAAGGAG
>JAQICK010000076.1 GCA_027858595.1 Melioribacteraceae bacterium | reverse complement strand
GATTTAAAAAACAAAAGATACGAAAGTGTTCACACCCGCTTCCCTCCTGAGCCAAATGGATATTTGCATATTGGACATGCAAAATCAATTTGTCTTAATTTTGGATTAGCCTATGAATACGGTGGCAAAACTAATTTAAGATTTGATGATACAAATCCTACAAAAGAAGATATTGAATATGTTGAGTCAATCAAGGAAGATGTTAAATGGCTTGGCTTCGATTGGGAAGACCGACTATTTTTTGCATCAGATTATTTTGATACTCTCTATGACTATGCTGTTAAGCTTATCAAAAAAGGAAAAGCCTACGTTGATTCTTCAACCCCAGATGTAATTAAAGAAGAGCGTGGTGTTCCAAGTCAACCAGGAGTTGAATCAAAATTTCGCACTCGTTCAGTTGAAGAAAATTTGGAATTTTTTGAAAAAATGAAAGCTGGTGAATTTGGTGACGGAGAGCATGTGTTGAGAGCAATTATAGATATGACTTCTCCGAACATGAATTTACGTGATCCAATAATATATCGCATCCGTCATGCAGAACATCATCGCACAGGAAACAAATGGTGCATCTATCCAATGTACGACTGGGCACACGGGCAATCGGATTCGATTGAAGGAATTACACATTCTGTTTGCACGTTGGAATTTGAAAATCACCGTCCACTTTACAATTGGTTCATTGAAGAATTAGGAATTCATCATCCACGACAAATTGAGTTTGCTCGTTGGAACTTGAGTTACACTGTAATGAGTAAGCGAAAGCTCTTAAAATTAGTTGAAGAAAAATATGTTTCTGGATGGGATGACCCACGTATGCCTACCATTTCTGGTTATCGAAGACGTGGATACACTCCAGAATCTATTCGTAATTTCGCCAATACTGGTGGCGTTGCTAAACGAGACAATATAATTGAGATTGCAAGATTAGAAAATAGTATTCGCGAAGACTTAAATAAAAATGCTATGCGCGTTTTGGCTGTTTTAAATCCCATTAAAGTTGAACTAACTAATTACCCAGAAAACCAAGTTGAAGAATTGGATGCTGTCAATAATCCAGAAGATGAATCGATGGGAAAACGTAAACTCCCCTTCTCTCGTGAATTGTATGTTGATGCACATGATTTTCAAGAAGTTCCACATAGAAAATTTCATCGTCTCTCTCCAGGTAAAGAAGTAAGACTTCGCTACGCATACATAATTAAATGTGAAGAAGTTGTTAAAGATGCCGAAGGAAATATCGAGAAGCTATTGTGTACTTATGACGTGGATACAAAAAGTGGGGCTGGCAATAGCGACCGAAAAGTAAAAGGAACAATTCATTGGGTATCAGCTCAACATGCTGTTAATGCTGAGATTCGTTCATACGATAGACTTTTTAATGTTTCTAATCCAGATGGAGATAAAGAAGTTGATTTTCTTGAACACATAAATCCAGATTCACTTGCAATTATTAAAACTTGTAAGGTTGAACCATATCTTAAAAATGCAAAGCCTGGTGAGCGGTTTCAATTTGAAAGACTTGGTTATTACTGTGTAGATACCAAAGATTCTAGTGAAGGGAATTTAGTATTTAACAGAACTGTAACGCTTCGAGATTCTTGGGCCAAAATTGAAAAACAAAATATAAAATGAAGCTTCAATAGAGTTCTCAATAATTAAATGAGGACTCATTTAATGTTTTTTCTAGATTCAAAGAGGTTACTTGTGAAATCCCCGACAGATCAGTCGGGGATTAGAATACAATTTCTTGAAGATTATTTTGCGTAAGCTATTTTTCTAACTTCACGAATTACAGTTACTTTAATTTGTCCAGGGTATTGCATTTCATCTTCTATTTTTTTTGCAATATCAAAAGCCAATTTATTTGAAAAATTATCATCTGCCTTTTCTGGTTCAACTACAACTCTTATTTCTCTACCAGCTTGAATTGCAAATGTTTTTTCAACACCTTCAAAACTTGTAGCAAGTTCCTCCAGATTTTCTAATCGTTTAACATAACTTTCTAGTGGTTCTCGTCTTGCACCAGGACGTGCACCGCTAATAGCATCAGCAGCTTGAACTAATGCCGAAATTGGATGTTCCATTTCAATATCTTCGTGATGAGAACCAATTGCATTTATTACTATTGGATGCTCTTTATAGCGTTTTGCAACATCGTAACCAAGTAATGCGTGAGGTCCTTCAATTGATTTATCAACTGTTTTACCAATATCGTGCATCATTCCAGCACGTTTAGCAATTGATTGATCAAATCCAAGTTCTGCTGCCATAAATCCAGTTATGTGAGCAACTTCAATTGAATGTTGCAATAAATTTTGCCCATAGCTCGAGCGGTATTTCATTCTTCCCACTAGTTTAATAATTTCGCGATGAACACCGTGAATTCCGAGTTGAATAAGAGTATTTTCACCCTCTTTCATAATTTCTTCTTCTAATTCGCCCTGAACTTTTTTAACAACTTCTTCAATTCTTGTTGGATGAATTCTTCCATCGGATATTAATTTTTCTAAAGAAATTCTTGCTACTTCTCTTCTAAATTGATCAAATCCAGAAAGGATAACCGCTTCTGGAGTATCGTCAACGATTACATCAACTCCTGTAGCTCCTTCAAATGCACGAATATTTCTACCTTCACGACCAATAATTCGGCCCTTCATATCATCGTTTTTAATTTGAACAACAGATACAGTGCTTTCTACAGAATGGTCAACAGCAGTTCTTTGAATAGATTGAACAATAATTTTTTGAGAATTTTTCTTAGCTTCAATCATTGCTTCATCTCTAATTTTTTGAACTTGCAGAGTAGCTTCTGATTTTGCTTTATTTATCAAATTATCCATCAACATTCTTTTTGCTTCTTCAGAAGTAAGTGAAGCTATTTTTTCAAGTTTTATATTTTGTTCAAAAACTAATTTTTAAACTTCCTCTTAATTAATTTTTAGTTGATTCTGTTTTTTCTCAATTTGAGAAGCTAGAATATTTATATCTTTTTCTTTTGTTAAAACAAGATCATATTTCCTGTCTAAATTCTCTTCTCTCTTTTCTAATTTCTGTTCTAAATTGCTTATTTTTTGATTTCTAGTATTTGATTCTTTATCAAATTCTTGTTTCTTTTTATACCATTCGTCTTTTACTTCAAGTATTTTTTCTCTTTTAATGTTTTTTGCTTCTTTTTCTGCATCAATAATTATTTGTTTTGCTTTTTCATCTGCATTTGCAATCGTATTTTTGCCTAGTTTCGAGTTTATTATCCAACCTAAAACAAAAGCAATAACAACCAATACTGCTGAAATAGACAAAATAACAAAGGGGTTCAACATGTTCATTATTCCTCCATATGGGTCTATATATAATTCCGCACTAGCCAGAAACATATTCTAAAAGAACCTATTATATTTCACAGTGGGTAAATTGCCCAACGCTTTTTACTTCCACAAGTGGTTACCAAAAGATAACATCCGCCTAAACGGATTGAGGCCTGTAATACACGCTGTAAGTCAAGAACCCTATTAAAGTAACTTATAGTTCTTAATTAATAGTTCTGGTAGTGCGGTAAATTAGGATGGTGAAGACATAATTTTAGATTCATTAAGTAGAAGCTTAATTTTTTTGACTTTATCTGTAGCTTGGATGCTAAATTCTCTGAACTTATTTTTTTCAATAAATAAATCGTAAGCAATGTTTAATGCCGCAATAACAGCTATTGTTTCAGTTGGTTGACTTGGCATTTCATCTTTTGTTTCATTCATCATATTATTTACATACTTCGCAAGGTCTGCAGCTAAATCTTCATTCTCTACTAGTAGAGAATAATCTTTATCAAAAATATTTACTTTAAGTTTCTTTTTTTCTTTATCTGTCATTTTTAGTCTTTACCATCATCTACAATAAATTTAAGAACGTAAATGATTATCTATTTTATTTATTAATTCATCAATCTTTTCTTTTACAACTTCTTTGTCTTCCGAATTAAAAAGTGAGCTATCAAAATATTCACTACTATTATCAACTTTTCTTTCAGCTTCTTCTAGTTTAATTCTTAAAATTTCATTTTCATCTTTAAGAGATCTTAATTCTTTAATTAGAGATTCCTTCTCAGCAGAAATTTCTTCATCGCCCTGAACTAACCTGTAAACACTCTTTTCAAGGTCAAGAAGTTCATCCATAAAAAAATCATATGTTGTTAGCTCTGCCAATATTATCCTCTTAATTCGGCATTAAGTTT
>JAQICK010000148.1 GCA_027858595.1 Melioribacteraceae bacterium | reverse complement strand
TTATTATTATTATTAGAACCGTGCCCTACTATCGATAATTAATACTAATACTTTAGTAAAAGTAATTTTTTTTGAGAAGATTTTAATGGGATGTTCGGATTGAATGTAATTTGAAAATTTTTATTAATGGAGTAGTGAACCTTCTGTTTGTTATAATAAAAAAAAAGAAATTAAGGCTAAGATCTAAGCATTTCAGAAATAATCATTTAGTTAAAATTCGCAAAAAATTCCCGCAATCTTATTTTGTATTGCGAAGAATTAAATAATATTTTGATTTTTGTGAAAGAGATTGCTGGAATTTCGCAATCTAATATAAAATTTGCAGTCATCATTAGAACCCAGCCGTAATTATTGTTTGTTTAAAACAATTATCTAATATTTTTCACAACTTCTATATCGAACTGTTCCATTCTGTATCTAAGTTTAGAACGAGAAAGACCAAGAATTTTTGCTGCTTTAACTTGGTTTCCATCAGTTATGGTAAGCGTTTTGAGAATTAGATCTTTTAACACTATTTCCATTTTTATTCCATTGGGTGGTATTTCTAAATTGAATCGTCCAGATTGTGTTTCGTTAGATTCTATTTTTTCTACAAGAAAACTAAGATGATAATCTTTAAGAGTTTCTTCATCATTAAGGAGCATTACTCGCTCCATAATATTACGCAGCTCACGAATATTCCCTTTCCATTCGTGACTTTTTAATATTTCTATAAATTTATCATCAATATTAGTAACGTTTTTATTAAACTTTTGAGCAAATTCAACTAGAAAAGAATATGCTAGATAAGGCAAATCTTCGGTGCGTTCTTTTAGAGATGGCACATAAACATTTGCAACATTAATTCTGTAAAACAAGTCTTCTCTAAAATTTCCTTTTGCAACTTCTACTTCTAAATCACGATTAGTCGCAGCCAAGACCCTAACATCAACTTTTATTTCCCTTTCGCCACCAACACGGTAAAATTTCTTTTCCTGCAAAACTCTTAAAAGCTTAACTTGCAAATCAAGCGTAAGCTCACCTATTTCATCAAGCAGAATGGTTCCACCATCGGCCAATTCAAACTTTCCTAGTTTAGTTTTTTGTGATGCTCCGGTAAATGCTCCTTTTTCGTGTCCGAAAAATTCACTTTCAGCAAGCTCCTTTGGAATGGCGGAGCAATTTATTTGGATAAAAGCTTTTTGACTTCGAGGACTTCGTTGATGAATAAAACGTGCGAACATTTCTTTTCCTGTACCACTTTCGCCATCTATTAGTATTGTTGTATCGGAACTCTGTGCTAGTTTTTCAACGGAATTAACAAGTTTTTGAATTTTTCTGCTTTTTCCAAAAAAATCTTTTGATAAATAATCATCTTCAAGCAAAGTATTTAGTTTATTAACCTGATCTTTAAGCTTAAAATTTTCCATTGCCTTTTCAATTACAAGTTGTAATTGTTGCATATCAATAGGTTTTAACAGAAAGTCCAATGCTCCACCCTTAATTGCACTAACAGCTATATTTACATCGGCATAGCCAGTAATCATAATTACAGGGGAATCTATTCCTTCATTTTTGATAAGGTTTAATATTTCTAAACCATTGTGTGTAGTTAAGTATATATCAAGAAGGATTAAATCTGGTTCGTAAGTTTTAATTGCATGAAGAGCTTTTTCTCCTTCCATACAAATATCAACATCATTATCTAGGCGAGTAAGAGCTTTTTTTAAAGAGATACAAACTAAATCATCATCATCTATTATTAAAATTCTCGGTTTCATATAGTTCTCTCATTCGGTTTGTATCAAAAGTTATTGTAAAAGTAGTTCCAACGCCTGCTTCACTTTCAAATTCAATTTCAGCATCTTGTTCTTTAACTAACATTTTGCAGACGCTAAGCCCAAGCCCAGTTCCATTTTCTTTGCTTGTATAAAAATCTTCAAAAATTTTATCATTATCTTCTTTAGAAATACCAATTCCATTATCCTTTACTATCCAATGAATTTTCTTATTGCCGTTTTCTTCGCTAGCTGTTGTTCGGATAACAATTTTACCACAACTATTTTCATCGCAAGATTCAATTGCATTAGTAACAAGATTCAACAGTATCTGAAGTAGTTTGTTTTTATCGGCATAAATTTGCCCAATGTTTTCATCAAATTCTGTAGTTATCTTCACTCCATATTTGGAAGCTTTAACAACTAATAACTCTATTGCATTTTCTGAAATGAGATTAAGCGACAAATTCTCTTTGCCATGCGATACAACTCGAGAAAATGAGAGAAGGCTATCAACCATGTACTCAATTCTGTTAGTAGCGGATAGAGAATCATTCACAGATTCTAATACGTATTCCGAAATATCATCTTCCATTTTAACTAAATCAAGATTCAATTTAATAACTGATAGGGGATTGCGTATTTCATGGATTAAACTTGCAGTAAGCTTTCCAATTAAGTGTAGTTTGTTATTTTGTATGTCGCCAGATAGCATAAAAAATCGACTTCTAAATATTATAATTAACTTTAATAGTTAATCAAATATTTAGACATTTTCAACCGATTCCTTTAAATATTATTAGTAAATGAATATTATTTAAAATATTCCGTTTACTATTATAAATCTACGCCCCACGTATTTCTTTTAGTATGGAATCTGCAACACTGCCTATTACTTCTTCTTTGTTATAAAAACCGCTATCAATACGTTCTTTAACCAAAGTTAATTTGTTTGTATCTGAAATTTCTGAGCTTTTTACTTTTGCCTCTTTAGAAATTTCTAGCTTGTCGCTAGCCTTTACTGAAACCGCTTTTGCATCCTTTGTCGTTTTTCCATTTCTATAATCGGATAATGGGGATATACCACTTCCCACTCTGTTAATAGTCATAATTTTACCTTCTATATTTTGACAGTTTTTTCTTATTGTTCATCAACTTAAGCTCGCCAGCTATTCCTTTTTGTTCAATAGTTTTTCTGCCAATTAAATTATCGATTTTTTTTTCAATTTGTTTAATTATAGTATCAAAATATTTTGAACTATTTTTAAATTCATCCTCTGTGAGAATGGTTTTTAATTTTTTCCTTTTTGTTACAATATTATCTACCATTCCTCTTAAACTTGAAACATCATCATCAATGTTTCCTAATTTTCCTAGATACGATAGTAAATCTAACATATTTGCTCTTATTTCCAAAACAGATGGGTGCATTTAAACTCTCAAAAGTTAAAATTGTCCGCTACCAAAAGCGTTCATTGAATTAAAAGAATACATTAGTGTTTGTAGCTGCATTTGTAAACTTTCATATTGACCCCTTAAAATGTCTGCATTTTTTTCAATGCTTGTGTTAATATTTTCAATTTTAGATTTATAGTATGAAACATTATCATCGTATGAGTTAATTAAATTTGAAATAGAACCACTTGCTCCAAGATAATTTTCTAATGTATCATACAAAGTATTTGCAATTCCATTTGTAGAGCTAAACAAATCAGCTACTTGATCAGCGTTTTCCTCTAATGCCGTTTCCAGCATTGATGAATCCGAAATTGACAAGCCTCCTGCGGGATCGAATGTAATTCCGATTTCAGAAAGATAGCTATAACTATCTGCATTTAATCCTGAAACTTCGCCCATTGCAATATTTGTTAAGGTTGACATTAAGCTTCTAGCGGTTGAATCTCCTACAAAAGCTCCACGACTTTCTTTATCGCCACTACTATACGAGTTATTTTTAATATACGTGTATGCATTATTAAAATTACTAATAAACTCATCAATTTCTAATTTAATACTATCAGTATCTACTTTAACTGAAACTGAAACGTCTGGATCATCAACTTGATTTACTGCATTTAAGTTAAAAGTTACTGATTCTACCAAATCTGTAATTACATTTGAATTTCTTTGGATATTAATTCCGTTAAATTCTACTTGTGAATTTAAATCGTTAGAAGTTGAAGATGTAGAATCATAAATGAATCCGGCGGAAGTATCATCTGCAGCAACCGTTCTGCCAGTGAGTAATGCACTTGTTAACCCTACTTGATTAAAAATAGAACCTGACACATCTGACATAACTAATTTGTTGTCAAATCCAGATTCTTTTGCTGTTATAGAAAATTTTGATTGATCTGTTGAAGGAGAGAATAGAGAGGCATCGGCTAATCCTGAAGCACCTTTTTCATCTGTAACATCCATATTTAAAAACCCTGTAGTACCACCAATTGTTATTGCATCATCAGAATCTTCAACTGTAATTTGCAAACTAACAAAACCTGTTACACCATCAACAATTTTTTCAGCCAAAACACCTGTTACGTTTTCATTTATATCGGCAACATAGTCATCCATTACTTCATCATAGGTTTTGGATGTAGTTCCATAATCGTAAGAAATTGTGTCAACTGTTTCACCAATAGTAATATCAAAACTTCCAGTTCCAGTAAAGGTTGCAGTCGGGTCAAAAGAATCGGATAGAGAAACAGCCTTGTCAGAATTAATAGCCAGGGCAAGTTTTTCCATTATTGTTTCGTTGGTTTCAGCATCGGTTAATTCAATGTCCACCGTACTTGTATAATCACCACTTCCAACTTGGATTGTATGAGTTCCAGCCATTGTTGTTATTGCAGTATTTGATGCCTGAGTTTGAGAAACTATTAAATCACTTTTTGCAAGCTGATTTACTCTCATTGAGTACGAGCTTTCAGGTGCATTACTATCAGCTGTTGCAGTAAGTGTAGAATCGTTAGAGACACTAACACTTCTTGAGAAAAACAAAGAGCTATCAGTCGATGCTTTGAAATCGTAAGCAGAAGTCTTTAATGATGTAAGCTTAGTTTGTAAATCACTCCAACCGGTAGAAAGTGTAGAAAATTTTTCCTGCCTAACTTCAAGCGGATATATTCTACGACTATATTGCACTGACTGGTAGCTACTAATCATGTTATTGACTGTATCAGTTGATAAATAATCAGCCATTATTAATTCCTTTTTGGAAAATATCAACCCAACTATCTCTAAGCTCAAGTAATATTTTTTCTACAATTTCGGTTTTTCCTTTTCGCATTTGATCTTGGCAAAATTGGTAAAGGCTCATTAAACCAAGTGAAAATTCTTTTGTTTCGCTATTTTCAAAATTCAATGAATTTATTAATTCTCCAAGAGCTTTGTTGGTTCTTATTATATCATTTTTTCTACAATTAGTTATAGCATAATCATAAACTTTTAACAATAATTTTTGTGGTGAAGCATCCAGAATATCTTTTGCTAGATAAACATTTGCTCTTTTTGCTCTTCCTCTTGCCATTGTAGCGTTGTACATAAAAACACCAATAGTTTTATTTTAATAAAATTTAAGAATCTATAGTTATTCTTAACCTAATTATCGAAAAGGATGAAAGAAAGTTTAATTTTGGAAGAAAAAAATAATTACTTAAATATATCATGCTTATTCTGCTAACTTGTTCTTAGCGTATATGCAACCCTACACTTAACTATTTGCTATAATGCCTAGCATGAAAGCTTCACATGTCACATCTTTGGAACCATATAGAGTTTTGTTTCCTTTACGCTCAAAAAAATCTTTTACTGTTTTCCTAGCCAATTCGTGTATATATTCAACTCTTAATTAAGCATTGCTCTTCCAACTCACTTAATATGCCCTTCCCTATAAATTTTATTATCTACTTAATTGCACTCTAAAAATTATCAAAATCGTTGAAGCCATGTTGCACTATTCTCCAGAAATATCATTAACCCAAGGCTAGTTTACTACTTGGGCGAAAAGCAGCATATAGAAAGAAAACAAAAGTGCGTTTTTAGTTCCCAAAAGCTATTTTTTTTGAAATAACGCTCTGTTTTTACGACACAACTATAAAAAGGCGGAATAATGCGATAGAGTGCTAAAAACGACGTTTTAAAAAATAAAAGTTTACTTTTGCTTTGCATTTTTTCGTTTTATTTTACATTCGCTTTACAATGATAAATTTATTTCCAATTAGTTAACTATTACTAAATAAATGAGCTTTTTTTCTCTAATATATGATAAAAAGAGACAAGGGGCAAGAGACGAGTAAAGAGTTGTCTATCCCTGAATAGTGTTGACCGTAAAGGAGCAACTCATGGAAGGGAAAGTAAAATTACAGTACCGAAGAAACTTTACAGAAGAATTTAAGAAATCACGAGTTAGCGAGTATGAA
>JAQICK010000151.1 GCA_027858595.1 Melioribacteraceae bacterium | reverse complement strand
AATTCATTCCTTCTGTCTTAAAGTATTTTTTAAGAAAAAATGCTGGCGTATTTCTAATAGCATATTCTTTGTAAACGCCTTTTTTTGCTCTGTCAACAACATCTTCGTTAATATCAGTTCCAACAATTTCGAATGTAATATCAGGAAATTTTGGCTTAATCATATCAGCAATTACCATAGCAACAGAATATGCCTCTTCGCCAGATGAGCTGGCAGCACTCCAAATTCGTATCTTTTTCTGACCAAGTTTTCTTTTGGCTTCAATGGTCTCTTTAAATATTTTTGATGTGAGTGCATCAAGTTGTGGTTGGTTTCTAAAAAAGAAAGTCTCGTTTATAGTAATTGCTTCATATAAATATCTTCTTTCAACTTTGGCTAGAGGATTAAATTTTAAATACTTTAAATAATCTTCAAATGAATTTAATTTCAGATGAGTAATTCGTTTTAATAATCTACTCTCTAATAAATATTTTTTATTGTCTTGAAAATAAATTCCACAAAGTTCATAAATATAGGTTCTCCATGACTCAAAGTTTGTAACTGATAATTTAATTTTATCATTATTCAAACTGCCTCCCAGAGGTTTAGCAGTATTGGTTTTCAGTACAAACGCTTTTGATTGCCCAGTATTTGTGAATGCGCACATTTGTTATATCCTTGTTTGTTTTTCTTCTAATAATGATTCGGCTCGTTCTTTTACCATGTCTTCAGAATCTTCAGTTAATTTTTTTATTAGCTCTAATGCTTCAGGTTCATTAACATCACCAAGTAGTTCAAGAAACTTTAGCCTATTCCACATATTATCATCACCAATTATTTTATCAGCAAAAATCAAAGCGTCTTTTGGATTAATCTGGAATAATAATTCTGTTGCTACCATTCTTGTTTCTTCATCTGGGCTATCAATCAATGTGCTAAGAGTGTTTAGAAACTCCATTTGTTTCAAGTCCGTCAAAGGCTTACTCCCAAGCTGTTCGCGTAAGGAACTCATTTCTTTATATAAAATTAATAATTGCTTTTTGTTTTCGCCATTGTTGTTAATTTTATCAAGAACAATATCACATGATACATTGTGAGATTTAACAAATTTGTCTTTTAGCATTTCATCTAATTGTTCATAAGTGCCATAAATTGTAACAAAGGCTTCAATTATTTCTGTATTATCATAATCATATAAAAGCTTTACGGCTGCAAAGACTGTTTCTTCATCATTGTCATCAAGTGCATTTAGAATTATTTCTCTCAACTCATCGCTAAATTCTATTTCAAAACCGAGTTTAGTTAATAGCTGTTCTGATGATTTAACAATAGAGCCAATTAGCACTTCATCGGAATGCTGCATTTCTTCTAATAAAAACCCCAATGATTCTTCGTCACCCACTCTTCCAAGGCTTTCGATAATAGTATATTTTGTTAGAACATCTTGGTCGCTATAAATTTTCATAAAATGATCAATAGCTTCTTTGTTTCCAATCTTACCTAGTGCTTCCATTACAGTTGGTGTCCAAATTTCGTCTTGGTCATCTTCAAGAAGTTCTAATAAGTAGCTAACAGATTCTTCCGATTGAATATTGCCTAGTGCTTCTGCACAAGCTAATATTACATTTCCGTCTTTATTGGTTTTCAGAATGTCTATTATTTTGGAAGTTGGTTCAGGGTGACCTATCCAACCTAGAATATCTATGATAAATTTTTCGTTGTCGGCGTTTCCTTTGCCCAGTTCACCCATTAAAGCACTAATGGAGTTTTCTCCATTTTTAAGCAGAACTTCTCCAGCCATATTTCTAATGCTAATATCGTCTGAAGAAATGAACTGAACAATATGGTGCGGAACTTGTGGATGTGGTTGGGCAGTAAATAGCATAGAGGCTGCATCTCTTACCCCTTTATCAAAATCGGAAAAAAGACTTGCAACCATTTCAACGAGATTGTCATCTAATTCCTCTGTGAATAAGGACTCTAGTGCTTCCTTCCGCTCAGATGCATTTCTTGATTTTAGTTTTTGGCTAAAATCTTTTTCTTGTTCACTCATTTTACCATCATTTTTAATTTTGAAATTACATATAGTTATTATCGAATGCTTCTTAAGATTTTAAAGGCTTAGCAAGCACTAATCTTAATTATTTTGTGGAGACTTTTTCTAATTCATCCAAATCATCGTTTGCTAATGTTTTTTCTAGATCAAGAAGAATTAATAATCGGTCTTCTAACTTTGCAACTGCAGTAATATATTCTGAGTCAACGCTAGCAACTAATTCAGGTGGCTTTTCGGTTATATCTGTTGAAATTCTTAACACTTCTAGAACCTCATCTACAACAAAACCTATAGTTTTTCCATTTATTTCAACCACAATAATTCTTGTGTTTTTATCAGTTTCAATAACAGGCATATGCAACCGTTTTCGCAGATGAACAATAGGTATAATTCTACCTCTAAGATTTATAACACCAGCAATATACTCTGAAGCGTTAGGGACTGTGGTGATATCAATAACTTTAATTATTTCATGAACTGCAAGAATATTAATCCCGAACTCTTCTTGTCCAATTTTGAAACCAACTAGTTGCAAAATTTCTGAAGCACTTTGTTTTTCTTCGTGGGCTAAATCAGCCATTTTAAACTCCAATTTATGTTATACCGAAATCATATTATTGTTAGTTATTTGTTCAGTATTAGAATTACCAAATTTAAAGGCACTAATAAGATGTTCAAGATTTTCTATTAGCCTTTGTAATTCCTCTGATGCACGTGCAACTTGCTCTATACCCTGAGCACTTTCGTTAGTTACATTTGCAATTGCCTCAATATTTGAGCTAATTTGTTCTGCGGAGTTTGATTGCTCTCCACTTGCAATTGCTACTTGCTCTGATAGATTAGAAACATTTTCGGCACCCTCAATAATTGTTCCTATCATATCACCAGCTTTTGTAACTAATTCTTTTCCTTTGGCGGTTTCTTTAGACCCTTCCTCAACAGAAGTAACAGCTTCAATAGTATCTTTTTGAATTTGATTAATCATTATTGTTATTTCTTTTGTGGCTTTTGTTGTTCTATCTGCTAATCGTCGGACTTCATCAGCCACAACTGCAAAGCCTCTACCATGTTCGCCAGCTCGTGCTGCTTCAATGGCTGCGTTCAAAGCCAATAGATTAGTTTGGTCAGCAATGTCATCAATTACTTGAGTAACCTCACCAATTTTTTTACTGCTTTCACCAAGACCATTTATAGTTGCTGCAGATTTAGCAATAATATCGGATATTTTCATCATTCCTTTTACAGTTTCGGCAACAACTTTTCCACCTTCCTTAGCTTTTAAGCCTTGTTCTCTAGCATTTTGAGCCATCTGATTAGCACTTTCTGTATTGATTATAATATTTTGAGTCATTTCTCCAACAAAAGATGCTACTTCTGTTGCTTGATGTGCCTGTTCTGTGCTTCCTGCTGACATTTGTTCAGTGCTAGATGATATTTCATTTATAGATTGTGATACAGCACTTGCACTTTTGGCAACACCGTCCATTGCTGTGTGAAGTGATTCTTGAACCAAATTGAAATCGGTTTGCATTTTTAGGTAGTAACCTTTATAGCTTCCTTTAAAATTTTGAGAAAAATCCCCACTTGCCATACTTGTTAAAACTCGTCCCGATTCGTTTAATGGTAAAACAATTGCGTCTACAATTGAATTTATTCCTTTAATTAAATCTTGCCATGCACCATCATATTTAGAAATATCGCCTCTGTACTCAAGGTTTCCTTCACCATTTGCTTTAATTAATGCATCAGCTTCGGACAAGAGATTTTCGAGTGTTTCAACTTCTTTATTTATTGCATGAGCTAATGTATCTTGCTCGGATGCTGGTTTTACTTTTACTAAATTTCCTGAAGCAATTTGTTCTGCGGCGTTAATCTTTTCTTTCTGTGCTTCTTGTAAAACTATAAGAGAAGAAGTTAGTTCTCCAATTTCATCTTTTGAATCACTATTTAATTCTACTGAGTAATTTCCTATAGCAAATTCTTGAACTATATCTCTAAGATTATTGAGTGGTTCTGAAATTGTTGGGGCAAGCTTAAAGGTTGAAAATAGATAAACAATTGTGCCTAATAATGAACTAATTATAATCCATAAAATAGCACTATTAACAGTTTCATTAATTTCCGTATTTAACTGCTCTGATTTTAACAGAAGCTTATTATTAAGTTCATCAAACTGTTTTTGTAACTCTTTCCCAACTTCCTCGCCAGAAGTTGTTGCAATAATAGCAGCCATCTCAAAATCTTTCATTACAGATGACCCAATTATTGCATCGGCCACAACGCTTTTATAGTTGCCCCAAATACTCTCAACAACTTTTAAGTCATTTGTTATTTCTTCTGAATAGTTGGCATTAATAAACTTTTGAAGTGAAGTGTCTATTAGAGCAGCCTTAGTGCTATAATTGTTCATGTTGTCGCCAAACTTATCGGTAAATTCAGCCATTGATAGTTGAAGCATTATAAACTGAATTGACTGAAAATGTTTGTAAATCTCAACTGTCTTTTGTGACGGTTGGACATACTCCGAAAAAATAGCGTCTTTTTTATTTGAAACACTCAAAACCCCTAAAATTCCACCAACAACTACCATTGTTGAAAATAAACCACTAATTGTTAGACTTCCCTGTATTTTTCTAACAAATTTAAGGTCTTTTATTTTATTCATATTTAATCTCAATATTCTTTAATTCAATTTTTAGTTTAGTTTAAAAGTTATAGCCATTGTTAATTTAACTCTAACATTTTGTCCTTTGTTTTTGCCCGGTGTATATTTTGCTTTTTTCACTGCTTCCATGGCTTCTTCGTCACAACCTCCGCCAATTCCTCTAACAAGCTTTACGTCCTCTGCAATTCCATTTTCATTAACATGTGCTAAAACGTAGACCTTACCTTCTACCCCGCTTCTTCTTGCCATTTCTGGGTATTTAATGGATTTAATTATTGCCCCAATACCACCTATTGGCTCTGGCATAACTTCAGCGAAAGCTAAATATTGTCCTTCTTGATTTGTGTTGCTAGTTAAATTACTTGCCGTAGCAATAAATATTATGCTACTTAACAAGAAAACAGATTTAAATAGTTTCATTTTACATCCTTGTAAATTATTAATTATAATTATTATTATTATTATT
>JAQICK010000407.1 GCA_027858595.1 Melioribacteraceae bacterium | reverse complement strand
AAATAATTATTTACATACAACAGAAATAAAATTGTTCATATAAATGATTTATCCACTTTGATTATGAAGGGCATGTAGAACACATTCCCATCAAAAACAAAGAGGATAAATCATTTATATGAACAATTTTAAAACTGTTTTATGTAAATAATTATTTTAACTACAACCAGTGGTAGAACCGCATGTATTACACTTCAGACAAGTTCCATTTCTTACCATTGTCATACTACCGCACTCTGGACAAATATCTCCAGTGTAGCCTTGCTGTTTAGCTCTCATTCTTTCTCTAGCTTCAACACTTACTTTCTTTTGAGCTTCTAGCTTAGCCATTGCTGGTCTCGGAGCACTTTCACTAATGTTGTCATTTCTATCCAGAATAACTGTTCTTTCGCTAATAATTTCTTCGCTCTCATAGTCGGGAACAACTTGGATTTTATCGCTATTGGCTTTAGAAGAAATTTCTTCATCAATATGAGCTAAGTCATTTCTATCCAAATACGAAACCGCGAGCTCTCTAAAAATATAGTCAATAACAGATGTAGACATTTTAATTCGCTTATGTCCAGATACAGGGCCAGATGGCTCGAAGCGAGTAAAGATAAATGCATCCACAAATTCTTCAAGTGGAACGCCATGTTGAAGACCAAGAGAAATAGCAATAGCAAAATTATTTAGGAGGCTTCTGTATGCTGCACCTTCTTTTGCCATATCAATAAAAATTTCACCAAGTTCACCATTGTCATAATCACCAGTTCTTAAATATACTGTTTGACCACTTATTTTAACTTTTTGAGTATAACCATTTCTTCTATCGGGAAGTTTCCTTCGTTTTGCTATATATCTATGAATAATTTTTTCAGCAACTCTTACAATATCATTATCAGCTCTAGTTTCAATTTCCTCTTCTTCAATTATATCATCATCCGACATACTATTTAATGGTTGCGACAACTTAGAACCATCACGATAAATTGCATTTGCCTTAAGACCAAAACTCCATGATTTGAGATAAGCTTCTTTCACATCATCAACTGATGCTTCATAAGGAAAGTTAACTGTTTTTGAAATTGCTCCCGAAAGGAATGGCTGTGCATTTGCCATAATGTTTATATGTGCATCAGCTGAAATATATCTAGTTCCTGTTTTACCACATTTATTTGCACAATCAAAGACTGGATAATCGTCATGCTTTAAGAAAGGAGCACCTTCAACTGTCATTGTTCCGCAAACAAAATCGTTTGCAGAAGCAATTTCTTCTTTAGAGAATCCGAGATGTTCTAACAAATCAAAGTCAAAATCATTCAACTGTTTCTCTGTTAATCCAATTTTTCCTTTTACAAAATCATCACCAAGTGAAAAACGATTAAATGCAAATCCAACTTCAAATACAGATGGAAGCATTACTTCAACTTTTTCAATTAAATCATCTGTAAAGCCACGGGCTTTTAATGATTCTGGATTAATATGTGGGCAACCTTGGAGAGTTCCGGAACCCTTTGCATATTTTTCTATTTCTTTAATTTGTTCTTTATTGTATCCTAATTTCTTTAATGCAGGAGGAATAGATTGATTGATTATTTTGAAATATCCACCACCAGCAAGTTTTTTGAATTTAACTAAAGCAAAGTCGGGTTCAATTCCGGTAGTGTCACAATCCATCACTAATCCAATTGTTCCAGTAGGAGCAAGAACTGTAACTTGTGCATTTCTGAAACCATACTTATTACCTAATTCTACTGCTCTATCTGCATCTTGACGAGCAGCTTTTAATAAATCGGAAGGACAATGTTTTGGATTTATTCCTTTAGGAAAAATTGTTAATCCTTCATATTCTTCTCTAGGAACATTGTAAGCAGCACGTTGATGATTTCTTATAACACGAATCATACTCTCTTTGTTTTTCTCGTGCATAACAAAAGTTCCAAGCTCTTTTGCCATTAGTGCCGATGTTGAATAAGCAGTCATATGCATTATTGCAGTAATTGCACCAGTAATAGCTCCAGCTTCCTTGCTATCGTATGGAATTCCTTGACGCATTAACAACGAGCCAATGTTTGCATATCCAAGACCAAGTGTTCTAAAATCGTGGCTATTTTGTGCAACTTCTTTGCTTGGATATTGTGCCATCATCACACTAATTTCAAGAACAATAGTCCAAAGATGAGATGCATGTCTAAAATTATCAATTAAAAATTCTTGTTTCTCATCATCATAAAATTTAACTAAATTCAAAGAAGCTAAGTTACATGCTGTATCATCAAGAAACATATACTCGCTACAAGGATTTGAAGCCTTAATTTCACCACTTTCTTTACAAGTGTGCCATTCATTTATTGTAGAGTGATATTGTAATCCAGGGTCAGCTGAAGACCATGCAGCAAAACTAATATCTTCCCATAAATCACTTGCTCTAAGAGTTTTCAGTGGTTTGGGTTCTCTATTCTCTTCTTTAGCTTTTTTCTTTTCAACTCGTCCAAGCAAATTCCAATCACTATCATTAATAATTGCGTTCATAAATTCGTTAGTAACACGAATTGAGTTATTTGAGTTCTGACCAGAAACAGTTGCGTATGCTTCTGAATTCCAGTCGGTATCGTATGTAGGAAATTCAATGGATTTAAATCCGGCCTTTGCTAATTGAATAGCACGCTCAATATAATTATCTGAAATTCTAGATTTTCTTGCATCAAATACTGCAGTTCGTAAATGTTTATTTGTTTTCTTGCTAAATCTATCATTCTCTGGATGTTCATTAAAACAAGCAGTAATTATATTATTTAAATGAATATTATTTAGATGAGAACCAGTAACAATTGAAGCAACTTTTTGTTCTTCAAGAACTTTCCAATTTATGTATTCTTCAATATCTGGATGATCAATATCTAATGTTACCATTTTAGCAGCACGGCGAGTTGTTCCGCCAGATTTAATTGCTCCCGCAGCTTTATCACCTATTTTAAGAAATGACATCAATCCAGAAGATTTTCCACCACCACTTAAAGATTCATTTGAGCCACGAACATCAGAAAAATTAGTCCCAGTTCCCGATCCATACTTGAATAGACGTGCTTCACGAGTCCACAAATCCATTATTCCACCCTCGTTAACTAAATCATCACTTACCGATTGAATAAAGCAAGCGTGAGGTTGTGGATGCGTATAAGCATCAGTTGCTTGTGTTAACTTTCCTGTTTTATAATCAACGTATGAATGACCTTGTGCTGGACCGTTAATTCCATATGCCCAATGCAACCCTGTATTAAACCATTGTGGCGAGTTTGGAGCCGACATTTGGTTTGCCAACATATAAAGATGTTCTTCATAAAAAGTTCTAGCATCCTCTTCTGAATCAAAATAATTCGCTTTCCAACCCCAATAAGTCCAAGTTCCTGCTAATCTGTGAAATACTTGACGAGAATCATTTTCAGATGAAAATCTTTCTTTTTCTGGAAGTGCTTCTAATCTTTCTGTATCTGGAAGTGAAGGTTGTAGCCATTTAGGTACACCTTTTTCGTCAGCTTTTTTGGTTAAACGTGGAACCCCAGCTTTTCTAAAATATTTTTGAGCAATAATATCAGTAGCAACTTGTGACCAGCCTTTTGGAACTTCTACCTCGTCCATTTTAAATACACTTGACCCATCTGGATTTTTAATCTCCGATGTTCTTTTCACAAATTCCATTGCTTCATATGGATGAATTTCGGGATTAGTAAAACGTCTTTTTATCTTCATTCAGTACCCCTTCATTAAAGATATTATTGAAATACATGGCTGTAACTTACTATATAACAAGCTGTTACGGAGAAAGTCTGGCTAAAACACTTGTTAATTAATTGAGATTCAAAATAAGAATTTATTTTTTAGGATGCAAAAAAGAAAGCAATATATTAATATATAGTTCTTGCGATACACCTATATATTTATTAAAATTCTACGATAACAATTCATATTCTAATAATTTGCAAAGAGAAAAAAAAATCTTATTTTGTAATATAATTATTAAATTTTTTGAGGAATTTATGAAGTACAATCGTTCGGCAGGAATCTTATTACATCCAACTTCTTTACCAGGTAAATATGGTATTGGAGAATTAGGAAGCGAAGCTATAAATTTCATCAATTTTATGCATAATAGCGGTCAAAAACTATGGCAAGTCTTTCCGTTAGGACCAACTGGATATGGAGATTCACCTTATCAAAGTTTTTCAACTTTTGCAGGCAACCCATATTTAATAAGTTTGGAAAAATTATACGAAGAAGATTTGCTTTCCAAGACTGAATTAAAAAAAATGCCTCACTCTGATCCTCATAAAATTGATTTTGGCTCAATCTATGAAAATAAACTAAAAGTATTACGCGTAGCATACGAGAATATGAAAAAGAGTGGGAAATCTATACTAGATGAGTGTAACGATTTCTGCGATAAAAATAAAGATTGGCTTGAAGATTACGCTCTTTTCATGGCTGTAAAGAATTATCACAAAGGAATTCATTGGAAGGATTGGGATAAGGAAATTGCTTTTAGAGAAAATGATGCTGTGAGTAAATGGAAGAAAATGTTATTCGACGAAGTTGGATTTCAAAAATTTCTGCAATTTAAGTTTTCAGTTCATTGGAATACGGTTCGCGATTATGCTAATGAAAAAGGGATTCAGATTATTGGAGATTTACCAATTTTTGTTGCATACGATAGCTCGGATGTATGGGCGAACAAATCTCTTTTTACAGTGGATGAAAAAGGAAATCAAGAAACAGTTGCTGGTGTTCCTCCAGATTACTTTAGTAAAACAGGTCAACTTTGGGGAAATCCTCTTTATCGTTGGAATGAAATGGAAAAGGATAATTTTGCGTGGTGGCAACTTCGATTCCAAAAGATGTATGACTTGGTTGATATAGTTCGGATAGATCATTTTCGTGGACTTGAAGCCTTCTGGGAAGTACCTGGAGACGCAGAGACAGCAATTGATGGCAGATGGGTTAAGGCTCCTGGACAAAAGCTATTTGAAACATTCAAAAAGACCTTTGGCGATGTAAAAGTTCTTGCTGAGGATTTAGGCGTTATTACTCCAGAAGTTGAAGAACTTAGAGATTCATTTAATTTACCAGGTATGAAAATTCTTCAATTTGCTTTTGGAAAAAATGGTGACAAGAATTTCTTGCCACACAACCACATTAAAAATTGCTGCGTTTATACTGGTTCACACGATAACGACACAACAAAAGGGTTTTTTGATGCAGAGCGAAAAAATAATTCTGATGTTTTTGAAGCAACACAAAAATATCTTAACTTTTATGGTGACGATATTTGTACAGCCCTAATTAATGAAGCATATAAATCTGTTGCTGATATTGTAATAATTCCAATGCAAGATGTTCTGAATCTTGGAACAGATGCAAGAATGAACTTCCCTGGTAAACTTGGTGGAAATTGGGCATGGCGGTTCAGCTGGGATCAAGTCCCGGGTGAATTAAGCGAGAGATATAAAAAAATGATAGAAAAATATAATAGATAAAATGAAGGTTAATAATGTTAGAATTCATAAAAAAAATAATTTCCAACGATGAAACACAGACTGAAGTAACAAGTAAATATAATTCAGAAACTCAATTGCAAATTGCTACGTGTGCCCTCTTTCTAGAAATTGCAAATTCAGATGATGAGTTTTCAATTGAAGAAAAAACGTTTATTAAAAATACAATGAGAGATGAGTTTAATCTTGATGATGAATTAGTAAAAGAATTACTTTCTCTTGCTACTCTAAGAACAGATGAAAGCGTTAGTCTATATGAGTTTACTGCTATTATAAACTCATCGTATGGCAGAGATGAGAAGTTAATTATTCTCAAAAATTTATGGAGATTAGTTTTTTCTGATGGAAAGCTAGATAAATATGAATAGTATTTTATTCGTATAATTAGTAATAATCTGCACCTCGAACATTCTGATATGATTGCTGCCAAGTTGGAAGTAAAAGAAGAAATTTAGAAGAAAGGTTCATAAAAAATAAAAAGAAGACGTTCAAAAGAACGTCTTCACATTTCAAATCCACTTTAAGATTTTATAAAATTTACTACTTTCCAACACCACTTGAATTATTATTTGGCTTGCTTTGTGGTCGCTGTGGTCTTTCATGATTTCTAGATTTTTCACCATTCCTATTTCTACCAGAATTTTTACTGTTTTTCTGATCATACTTTTTCTTGGGAGCCGGTGGTTTATTTAATTCTTTAATTTCCTTCAGTGTTTTAGAAGGTGCAGGAAGCTCTTTAAATAATTCATCATCAGGGTAAACCAACTCCAGTTTCCTTTGCATAAACTCTTCAATACTAGGAATATTATATGAATCATCTTCACAAGCAAAACTTATTGAAATGCCATCCAACCCAGCACGTCCAGTTCTACCAATTCTGTGAACATAATCCTCGGGGTCAACAGGTAAATTAAAATTGATTACATGACTAACAGCCTCTATGTGTATTCCCCTTCCCGCAACATCTGTTGCAACAAGAACTTTAAACTTCCCTTCTTTAAAACTTTCTAATCTATTCATCCGCTTACGCTGATCAATATCACCTGTTAATAATGTAACTGATATTCCATACTGCTGCATCTTTTCAAAAAGGTCTTTTGATGTATCTTTTCTATTACAGAAAAGTAATATTTTAGTAGCATTATCTTTTTCCAAAATATTAAAAAGAAGTTTGAATTTATCATCGGCTTCAACAATGTAATTGATTTGGGTAACTGTATCTGCAGCAATGCTTTCAGGCTCAATCTCTACTGTTACTGCATCGTTTGTCCAGCTAGAGGCAAAGCGTTTAATACTATCCGGGAAAGTTGCACTAAAAAATAATGTTTGCCGTTTTTCCTTAAGTGGAGTTGCTCTCTCAATTTTTCTAACATCAGGAATAAATCCCATGTCGAGCATTCTATCGGCTTCATCTAAAACTAGTATTTCCACATTGTTTAAGTGCACGATTTTTTGATTCATAAAATCAATTAATCGTCCAGGAGTTGCAACCATTATGTCAATATAGTTTCCTTTTATTTTATAGATTTGTTTTTTGTAATCCATTCCACCAAAAACTGCAACAACTTTAATTGGTTGGTATTTTACCAAACCAAGTGCATCCTTTTCAATTTGCTGAACAAGTTCCCGAGTTGGTGCTAAAATTAATACACGAGGACTTGCTTTAAAACGTTTTTGATTACCAACTCTTTTTACCAATTTTGCAATAGCGGTTATTAAGAACGCAGCCGTTTTACCCGTACCAGTCTGTGCACGACCAATTGCATCTTTCCCATCAAGTGTGCTTTTAAGAATTCCAGCTTGGATCGGTGTGCAATATTCAAAACCTAAATCTGCAATTGCGTGTAAAATTCCATTGGATAATTTAAAATCATAAAACCTAGTTTTACCCTCTTCTTTAGCAACTGGAAAATCTTTAGGAGTCCATTTATTTTCTTCTTTGGTTACGCTTTCTTTTACTTCTTTTTGCGGAATTGGTTTTCTTTGTATTTCTTCTTTCTTGGCTACTGGTTGTTGCTTTTTTTTATGTACAACTTTTTTTATTTTTTTAGTAGTGTTTATTACTTTTTTTTGCTGAATAAGTGGAGGAGCTTTTGTAACAACTTTTTTCTTAAATAAGCTCAGTATTTTTTTTATCATAAATTTCTCTTAATCGTATAAAATTGTAAATAACTTGGGAGATACTTCGTTTAGTTGGAATGTACACAAATCAAATCATTTTTTAATTACAAAGTTACTCATTGCTTAAGTGATTAACAATTCAATAAAAAGCCCCATCGGAAAGAATTCCAAGGGGATAATTTAGAAATAAGTATTCTAGAATTAATTTAAAAAGTGTTTAATTGTAATTATTGATTGCGATTGCAAATACTATTTAACCAGTATCATTTTTTTTGTTTCCGAAAATTGTTCAGTTTTAAGTCTGTATAGATAAATTCCACTTGCTAAGTTTGTATTAGAAAAAGTAATTTCATGCAAGCCTAAACTCATTTTGCTATTTAGTAATTCATCGACTTTTTGACCTAAAACATTATAAAATGTAAGAGTTACCAACCCATCTTTTGGCAAATAAAATCTAATTGTAGTAGCTGGGTTAAAAGGATTTGGATAATTTTGGAAAAGGGCATAATTATCAAGATCAAATGATAAAGTAAACTTTTCAGACGTAAAAGTAAATGTTTCACCCTCTGGCACAGGCTTTACAGTTGAAAATCTAATTGTTGTTTCTGCATTTGGTGGATTACCATCTTTATCATCATCAACGACAAGCATATTACCCATAGCATAATTAAAATCACCTTGAAAATCCACATAAAATCCTTGAGTACTATTATCCAAAGTTCTATTATACTCAGTACCAATTCCAGTTGATTTGCAGATATTTGCGAAACTATTATAACCTCCACTTTCAATATCTGGTTTCATCCAATATATCCAGTCTGAAGCTGGATTAGCATATCCTTCAAAAAATAAACTTGATGGTTCAAATGTACTATTTATTCTCCACGAATTAGTATCCTTTTGCATTCTAACAAATGGTATCATTCTTAAGTCATCTGAGTTATAATCTGGTGTATTTATACCAATATTCCATAGTTCAAAGGGTACTGAAATTATTGTTTTATGATCCCAATAATCAACAGCAAAATTTTCATTTTCTGTAAATCTTAATTCGTAATCAAAAGAACCTAAATATTGAGAATTAATATAAAGCTCATCTATATCACCAGTTAAAGCTGAATTTATTGAAACTTCATTTTGTTCTCCATGCGGATACTGCCAAACACCATTATCAACATTTGAATTTAATATCTG
>JAQICK010000015.1 GCA_027858595.1 Melioribacteraceae bacterium | reverse complement strand
CTTCAATGTCTTTTACTAGTTCTCTCATTAAACTAATCATAAATGCAAAGAGGGCAGGAATGATTCCGCAAAAAACATTCCCTACTACAACGCTTCCAAAATGAAATGCAAGTCCCGTTGAAAACGCCACAACAACATTTCCAACCAAGGGAATACTTTTTAACTTAAACGAGTAAAGCAACATCAGAGCAGAAGTTAAAACCACGATAGCAATGCCTAAAGTATTTAGATAGCTGTACGAAATAACGAAGGCAAACAGAGTAAAATATAAATAGCTACTAAGAGCTGTTTTAATTTGCAATTGCCCAGAAGGGAGCGGTCTATTAGGTCGATTTATTTTATCTATTTCAATGTCGAAATAATCATTTATTACATTTCCTCCAGCATTTACAAGTGCTCCTGCAAGTCCTGCAATAAGAATGATTTGATAATTAATTATACTAGCACAAATATATGATGCAATAACAATTGTAAAAAAAGTTATTAAACAATTGAGTGGGCGAGTAATATTTATTAGTGATTTAAGTTTTTGCAATTTATGTGCTATTAATAAGAAAATTTATTTTCTTTGTAAGTTAATTAAAACTCTCCAATCAAACCAAAATGGATTTTCCCTTTATTAAACGAGTCGCCTTCAGCAAGAGCGTAACTTACAGCCAGCATGCCGAGAGCAGTTTCAAATGTAATGCCCATTCCGTATCCAATTTTTGTTGCCGAGAATTCAGTTAATTTTTGCAGTAGAATTGCATTACGTTTATAATAGGCAATGTCTGTAAAAAAGAATGCGTATGAACGCCTCCCAATTAAATATCTGTATTCAATATTCGTCCAAAGCAATCTATTTCCGGTGAACTGGTTTTCCTGATATCCGCGTAAAGTGTTGTTTCCGCCAATACGATACATGTCGCTTATTTCAATATCGTCACCGCGTAGTTCTCTTAAATGCAATCCAACAAACGGAATATGCCGAGTATAGAAACTTTTGAATAACAATAAATCGAGTTCAACTTTAAACTGATTAGGATTTGAGTTTGTAGAATCCGTGATGTAAATATCTGGGCCAAGAATACTTTTCGAGCTATATTTAAAAGCATTTAAAAAATAAAGTCCTTTTGCTGGGACAAAAATATCATCACGAGAATCGTACTTAAAGTTGATTCCACTATTAGTAGAAACTGAATTATATACAGTAAATCCGGTATCTTCTGGATTTGTGGGAATTGTGTATTCCTCCGAAAAAGTAAGTGCCGAAGAGAAAGATTCGGTTGCAAGAAATTCTATGTTACCATTTAAAATACGTTGAACGTAAGTTGTATCTTGCTGCCGCTGATAGAGAAAAACGTCAACATTGAACGGCAAACCAAAAATCCAAGGCTCTAAATATTTTAGTTCTATCTCTTGTGAAAACCTATCCAACTTACTCCACTTAAACGAAATAGCTCTTCCTGTGCCAAAAAGATTTCGAAGGTTCACATTAACCAATCCTGTTAAGTAACCATCTTCGTTATCATTGTTTGATGGGATGTAGCCAAGAATTCCGTCAAAACTATTCGTGTTTTTTTCAATCACATTTATTTGTAATACACCTGTGTTTTTGGAATTGAAAAAATATTTTGGTTGTTCAACCATTTCGAAAAAATGTAACCTATTTAACTTAATTGGAATTTGCTCTATTCGTTTTTGAGAATACGCTTCCTCTTTGTTTAGCCGTAGCTCACGAGTTATTACAAAATCTTTAGTTTTAGAATTGCCACTAATAACAATTGTGTCAATTTTACTAATTTGATTTTTTGAAAACTTTAAATAAACATCGGCAAAATTTTCATCTTGTGTTGTGTTGTAAAAAAAGAAAATTGATTCAATGATTATCGAAGCAAATGGGAATCCGTTGTTTTCAAAATTAACAAGTAATTCAGAAATGGAATTCTCCAATTCTGACACGTGGAAAGGAGAGTCTATCAATAGTGATAATTTTTCATTTGCGTTGTCAATTTCTAAAGAATCTAAATTCTGAATAATTATTTCATTTATGTAAGTCTGCTTTCCTTAATCAACGCATACCGAAAATGAAATCCTCTGAGAATCGGATGAGAAAAAAGATTTCACACTACCAATTTGAAAATTGAAATATCCGTTCTGTTGTAGGTTGAAAGAAAGTCGATTATTAATTGTATCAGTAGCTGAGGCAAAATATTTCTGATTTTTTAGATTAATCCAATTACTGTATTCGGATTGTGTAAAATCAGAATTACCACTTACCTCAATATTATCAATTGTTTGAGCATTAATTGAAATTGAGATAAAAAATAGAAATAAAAAACAATAAAATTTATCTATCAGTTGGTGAATCATCAATTAACTTTAATTTTTTACCAATTGGTTTTACTGTAACGGTATTAACAATTTCTTGAATATCTTTTAATGTTACCATGCACACGTCCCAGCAAGTTGCATTTATACCTCCAAGAGCAGAAGCAATTCTTAAAAACTCGTCAAAGACTAATGCTTTCTCTAAACCGTATGCAATTCCAGCAACAAATGCATCACCACTTCCTGTTGCATCAATTGCTTTCACTTTTTGAGATTGAATTTTGTATATAAAATCGAACTTAGAAGCGTATGTTGCTTTTGCACCATTTGTAATAAATGCTAGTTTTATTCCTTTCTCGTAAAGCTCTTTTAAGAAATTAACTTTTTTATCTTCGTTATCCAATTTTATATTTAACGAACTCTCAAGCTCTTCAACATTATTGTGAAGTAGTGTAGGCTTAGCATTTATGCACTCTTGAAGATGTTCACCATAAGTATCCAGTATAGATGTTTTATCCAATTCGTTTGCAAGTTCAATTCCATAAGTAATAATAGAAGCTGCCTCTTTGTTAGGAAC
>JAQICK010000037.1 GCA_027858595.1 Melioribacteraceae bacterium | reverse complement strand
ATATACGTTGGCTTTATTTTATAAACAGATAACAAAAATATAAATATTTTTTTTAACTAAAGGTCGAGGGATCGCAATGAAAAAATTCGTTACATTATTAACCGTATTATTATTAACTGCTTCAGTAATGCAAGCACAAGCACTAAAAGATTCTTGGTCATTGGGTTTTGGTGGATCAGTATTTAATCTAACCTCAGCTAATGTGAATGTAAGAGCAATGAAAAGTTTCGGTGGTTACGTATCTCTACAACGAAATTTTACAGAACACACTGGTTTAAGACTTGGCTTAAACTTTGGAAGTTTGACTAACTCACCTGCTGGCAATAATAATTTAAATATTACAACCACAAGTTTTGCTGGTAATTTAGATCTAGTTTATTATTTTATGCCATGCGAATCATTTTCACCATTCATGACAGTTGGTGTTGGACAGAACTACCATTCAGTAGATAATTCGGAAGTTGCAGGACAAGCAGATGTAGATGGAACAATGGCCATGCAAGTTGGATTTAGCTTAGGTGTTTTAGCAAATTTATCTGATAATTGGAAACTTAAAACAGAACTTGGTAGCTATACAGTAGGCGCTAGTAATTTTGATGGTAGCTATGGAACAGAAGGATATGGTTTGCTAGGATCAAACACAGACTCATACATGAAATTTGACATAGGTGTTGAATGGTATTTTTCTAAAGGCGAAGAATCAAAAATTTGCCAATTGTATGACGGACTTGAAATGCCAGATCCAGTTGATTACGAAAGACTTGAGAATATAGTTAAAAAATATATTCCACGTGAAGTAATAAAAGAAGTTGTTGTTGAAAAAGAAGTAGCAAGAGCAGCTGGAGGAACATATATAATTGATGGAGTTGATGCCGATGGTAGTAGCAGTAGAATGTTGTTAATGGGAGTAAATTTTGATTTTAATAGTAATAAATTGAGACCAGAAGGATATCCTATTCTTTACCACACAGCAAAAATGATGTTACTAAATCCTAACTTAAAAGTAGAAGCTCAAGGATATACAGATAATATTGGTTCAAAGAAAGTAAACAAAGTATTATCGCAAAAAAGAGCTGAATCAGTTAAAGCATACTTACTTGCTCGTGGCATAAGTGCTGATAGAGTAAAAGCAGTAGGTTATGGCGAAACAAACCCAATTAGCGATAACAAAGATGCTGCTGGAAGAGCAATGAATAGAAGAATTGAATTCAAAGTTTTAGACTAAGATTGAAAAATTCTTAATAAAAAAAAGGATTGTTGAAAAACAATCCTTTTTTTTGCTTTATAATAATTTCTCTTTACTTTCTAAATTCTATAAACTATTTTTGTATAAATAATTTCCTTTAAATTTATCCGTGAGATAAGCAAGGTTGACAAATAAAATATTACATAAAAACTATAAGGACCTCTGCGACGTTAGTCAATGAGGATTTTTTGTATATGGACATAAAAGCGAATATTATTGATAGTGTAGGCATGGACCGAACTATCACGAGATTAGCTCACGAAATAATTGAGCATAATAAGGGTTCTGAAAATATTGTTTTACTTGGAATGAGAACTCGTGGTGAATTTCTGGCAAAACGAATCCAGGAAAAAATCAAATCCATTGATGGGAAAAATCCGGAGTTGGGAATTTTAGATGCAACTCTTTACCGAGATGATTTCAGAACCAGATTAAAACAACCAGAGGTTTCGGTAACCGATATTGCTTTCGATTTAACTGAGAAGGATGTGATACTGATTGACGATGTTTTATATACTGGTAGAACTGTTCGTTCAGCTCTTGATGCAATTATGGATTTAGGACGACCAAGCACTATCCAGTTTTGTGTGTTGGTTGATCGAGGTCATAAAGAAATGCCAATTTCTGCAGACTATGTTGGCAAGAATATTCCAACATCAATAAATGAAGAAGTTAAAGTTAAGATGACTGAAATTGACAATGAAGATGCAGTCCATCTAGTTGAAAATATAAATGATTAAATAAAGGTTAAGTAAATGGGATTATCATCAAAACATCTTTTAGGGCTTAACGGAGTTCCTAAAGAAGATATCCAGTTAATTCTGGATACAGCTATTACTTTTCGTGAAGTGCTCGACCGACCAATTAAAAAAGTCCCAACTCTGCAGGGACAAACAATTGTAAATCTTTTTTTTGAAAACTCAACACGTACACGACTTTCTTTTGAGTTAGCAGAAAAAAGACTTTCTGCTGATACTATGAACTTTACAAAATCGGGAAGTAGTGCTGCAAAGGGAGAATCCTTTAAGGATACAGTTAGAAATATTGAAGCAATGAAAGTAGATATGATTGTGTGTAGGCACGAATCTGCTGGAATTCCAAATTATTTAACACAAATTTCTAATGCAAAAATTATAAATGCTGGCGATGGGCTACACGAACACCCAACTCAGGGTTTGTTAGATATGTATTCAATTAGAGAAAAAGTTGGAAAACTTGAAGGACTTAACATTTGCATTGTTGGCGATATTGCTCATAGCAGAGTTGCACTATCAAATATTTATGGATTAAAAACAATGGGTGCAAATGTTTCAGTTTGCGGACCGACCACTATGATTCCTAGGAAGCTAGAAGAACTTGGTGTTAAAGTTTACCATAATATAGACAAGGCAATGGCTGAAAATGATGTTCTAAATGTGCTCAGAATTCAATTAGAACGAGATGCAGGTGCTTTAATACCTTCTGTTCGTGAATATCACAATTATTTTGGAATTACGGAAGAACGCATCGAAAAAAACAATCCAAATATTTTGATTATGCATCCAGGCCCAATAAACAGAGGGGTTGAGTTGTCTTCTGAGGTTGCTGATGGAGCATCTCAAATAATTCTTAATCAAGTAACAAACGGTGTTGCAATTAGAATGGCTGTATTATATTTATTAGGCTCAAAAAATTAGGAGTAATTAGAGAATGGAAATATTATTAAAAGGTTTAAGGTTGCTTAACCCTTATCAAGATTTAGATATAACTTCGGATATTTTAATTAGAGACGGTGTAATTGAGAAAATTGAGAAAATTGACTCTTCAAAGTTTCCCGAGGCAAAAGTATATGATTTAGATGGGAAAATTTGTGTGCCTGGTCTTTACGATATGCATGTTCATTTAAGAGAACCAGGAAGAGAAGATAAGGAAACGGTAATAAGTGGAAGTAATAGTGCTGCTGCTGGCGGATTTACTGGTATTGCATGTATGCCTAACACAGATCCAGCAATTGATTCTGCGGAAGTTGTAAGATTCATTATTGATAGGTCAAAGGATCATCTGGTTGATGTTAATCCGATAGGTGCTGTAACTAAAGGAAGAAAAGGAGAAGCACTCGCACCAATGCTTGAACTTACTGATGCTGGAGCTGTAGGATTCTCGGACGATGGAACTGCCGTTAAAACTGCATCCATTCTCCGCAATGCTTTGGAGTATTCCAAAATGGCTGATGCTCCTATTATAGAGCACTGTGAGGATGAATCGTTAGCAGGAGGTGCTATGAACGAAAGTTTTGTTTCTACAGAACTAGGTTTGCCTTCAATTCCTACTGTTGCAGAAGATTTAATAGTTATGCGTGGAATTCTTATGGCAGAATATACTGGTGGAAAAATTCACATTGCACATATCAGTTCTAAGCGTTCTGTTGAACTCGTCAGAGATGCGAAGCAACGCGGAATAGATGTAACAGCAGAAGCTGCTCCTCATCATTTTACGCTCACCGATGAAAGTGTAAGAGCATTTGATACAAATTATAAAATGAACCCACCTCTACGTGAGCAAAAAGATGTAGATGCAATTATTGAAGGTTTGCAAGATGGAACGATTGACTGTATCGCTAGTGACCATGCACCACACACAATTGAAGAAAAAGAAATGGAATACATTTATGCACCAAATGGAATTGTTGGTCTCGAAACGCAACTTGCACTTACACTAACGGAACTTTATCATAGTGGCAAATTAACCCTTGAACAAGTGATAGAGAAATTGTCTATAAATCCTCGTAAAATTCTAAACCTTGAACTTCCTAAAATTCAAGTGGGTGAGAAAGCTAATTTAACAATTTTGGACCTTGAGCATAAATTTAAATTTGCTGTTAAAAGTTCAAAATCACGATCAAAAAACACACCATTTGATGGACGTGAATTTAATGGTAAAGCAATTGCAGTAATTAATAATTCGCAAATCTATTTTGAAAGTAAATTTATCAATATTTAGTTTGTAAGGAAATAACTTCACTGTTGACTAATATAGTGAACAGTGAAGTTCTCAACCCCCATATTTTTAGTCCATTTCTCTTCAAAATCATTTGATTCTATTAAAATTAATTTTGGCATCCAATTTGTACTTTAATATAAAAATTGGAGGATAAAATGAAATCACTTTATAAATTAGTTGTAATATTAGTATCACTCTCTTTAATAGGCTGTGAGGAAGATTTTCTTTCTTTTCAAGATAATACACCTCCATCCGTACCAACAAATATCATTACTGAAACAGGAGATGATTTAGTAATTATAGATTGGAGCCCAGTACTAACTTCTGATTTAGCAGGTTATGCCGTTTATTATAGTGATAACTACGATGGTCAGTATAATTTATTAGGTACAACTAGTGAAACTAGTTTTTTTGACTATGGTGCAGCAAATGGAATTACAAATTACTATGCAGTAGCCTCTTATGATTTTAATGGTAATGAGAGTGATCTAAGTTACGATGTTGCATACGATACTCCTCGTCCAGAAGGATTTGATCAGTCTGTTTATGATTATAAAAATTTCCCAAATATAGCTGGTTACGATTTCAGCAAATACAAAATTGACACATATAATTCTGAGAACTCGGACTTTTTCTTTGAAAATGATGAAGGTACATTTTATCTAAATGTTTGGAATGATACAGATATTCAAAGTATGGGAAGAACAAATGATATTTATGATATCTCATATGCACCTGTTGAAGGTTGGGTTGAATTATTGCCAAATGATAATGTAAAATATGTAAGAGCAATTAGAGGAAATACATATGTTATCTGGACTTATGATAATCATTTTGCAAAGATTAGAATTTTAGATATTTATGAAGATCATATTGTATTTGATTGGGCTTATCAGACAGCACCTGGAAATGTTGAATTAAAAACAAATAGAGGAATGGGAGATAGGGAAATTAGAAATGATGTGATAGTTAATAGAGATAAATAAAGGGTTTTGTTAAGTTTCTTTCTAGCCGATTCAGTAATTTGTTTTCATTAACTCATTGCTGAATCGGCTTTGATCATTCTACAGAAAACATAAAG
>JAQICK010000139.1 GCA_027858595.1 Melioribacteraceae bacterium | reverse complement strand
TCAATTGAAATTATTGCTATGCCTCCAACGGAAGAGACAAACTCAATATCAGATTTAGAAAAATCCTCGCCAGTATTCCTTTTTCCTAATAAAATTAAGCCCTTCGTCATCTGCTTTATTTGCATTGGAACAATAAGTTCAATTCCCATTGAAAAGAGAGAAGAGCATGAAGATTCAGATTCTCCATCACACATTATTGGCTTGTCTATTTCGGAAGCACTTAATAAAGAAATATTTTGTTCTAACAACTCTTTGTTAAATCTCGATTCAAGAATTTCAGTTTTATCTTCGTGAAATATTACTACTGCATATTTTGTTATAAGCAACTGTCCAATTATTGAAAACCCTAATAGCTTACTTATCAAAGGGATTTCCAGAATTCCGCTAAACTCTTTACTTAAATCGAAAAGTGCACTTAGCTGATGAACTTTGTTATCAAGATTTTTATTAACTTTTTTTAATTCTGTTATGCTAATGGAATTTGCAAGTGCTGTAGCAGTTATGTTTAAAAATGTCTGCAAAAACTTAATATCCTCAGCAGTGTATTTTTCTCCACTTAATCTTTCACCGAGGAACAAAACTCCAATTAATTTATCGGTAGAATATATTTCTTGCGAGTGGACTAATTTGTTTTTTTTAAGAAATTCTTCAAACTCCAATGACCCTATATATTCATCACTTGCAATGGATGGAAATTCATCTTTTGTTTTTCCATCAAGTCCTTTACTTACAAAGAATTGTAGTTTCCCTTTTGATGCTAAAGCAAATAACCCTTTGGTAGTATGAAATTTACCAAAGCATGTGAGTATTAAATTGTTTAAAATAAATTTTGCTTCAAGTGAGGAGTTGATAAGATTTCCAAAATCGACAAGTGCCGATAGATTTCTTAATGTGTTTTTAGAAGAAACAGTTTCCATAATTTTAGTTAAAGTATTTAATTAAAATAAGTTCGTTGCCATTTTTTTTAGCAATGTATTTTACTTCGTCCATAAGTTTTTTCATTAGAAACATCCCTAATCCACCACCCTTTTTCATTTTCTGGGTTTTTTCAATATCTGGTTCTTCTATTAAACTAGGGTCAAAGTGGTGACCGCTATCAGTAATAGTAATGGAAAATTTATTGATTACAGTTTTAATTTTAAGTTTAATTTTCTCGTTTGGAGAATTATTATAAGCATGCTCAATTATATTTGTGCATGCTTCATCAACGGCAAGAGTAATATGAGCAATCACTTTTTTATCCAAGCCTACTTCTTTCCCGTGCATCTCAACAAAGCTACGCACTTCTGCCAAATTGCTTGTAGAACTATAAATTATAAGTTCATTGTTTGATATGTTTAATTTAGTTTTCACTTTTGAGAATTATCCAAATTTTTTAATAGCTTCTTTCTCTTCTTTGAAAAACTCATACAGCACAGGAAACCCAAGTAAATCGAAGATGCTATAAACATCATCTTTTAAATTTGAGAACTTTATATCTCCTTCATGCTCGCGCATAGTTTCAACATAAGCCATAAAAACTCCAAGACCAGCACTGCTTATGTAATTTAGTTCTCCAAAATTAACCACAACTTTAAATTGTTTTTTTTCAATTAACTTATTGAATTCGTTCTCAAGCTCTGGAGCTGTGTGTGCATCGAGATATCCCTTAACATCAATAAGGTTAACATCTCCAGCAGTTCTTGATGAAACAATAAAATCAGCCATTAAGCTTCTCCAATGATTTATTAAAATTTTTCCATTTAAATAATACTAATGTTATATCGTCGTGTTGTTGTTTTTCTTTTGAAAAGAGAGAAACTTCTTGAAAAATACTTCGTGTTAAATTACCCATCTCACCATTACAATTAGTTTCAACAACATTCTTCAGTCTTTCATACCCAAAATCTTCATTTAAAGAATTATGAGATTCTGTTACACCATCAGTATATAGAATTATAATATCGTTATTATTTAGTTTAATTTCCATATTATCAATATTAGGACTAAACTTACCTTTAGTTGTTAATCCAAGACCTATGCCTTTTGGCAAATAATCTTTTACATTACCTTCGGAGCAAATTAACAAAGGCATATGTCCTGCTCTGGCAAAATTTAGTATTCCTTTTTCAATATCAATTATTCCGTAAAGAGCAGTTACAAAACTATTTTTACTTATGCTCTCTTTTAATATGTCGTTTGTAGCTACTAAAAGTTCCTTAGGATTTTTTATTACCCTAGATAAAGATTCAAAAACTCCTTTAACTTCAGCCATTATGTAAGATGCGACAACTCCTTTGCCAGAAACATCGGCAATTACAAAACCCAATTTATTTTCACCAAGTTTGAAATAATCGTAGTAATCGCCTCCAACTTCAAAGGCTGGGACAAATAGTGCATCTACTTCCAGTTGCTCGCACGATGGATTTTCATTTGGTAATAATCTCGATTGAATATTTCGAGCTACCTCCAACTCACTTTCCATTCTCTCGTTTTCAACAGATTCCTTAAAAAGTTTTGCGTTTTCCATTGCAATTGCGGCATAATCTGCAAAGGCTCCAACAGCTCTTTTTTCATCTTTATCAAATTTATATTTTTGGCGTTTAGCTGCAAAAAGATATCCATTGGTTTCTCCGTGAACTTTTAACGGAGCAATTATAATGGATTGAAAAACATATGTGCGAATGTCATTGTTTAATTTAACTTTTATCAGTTTTCTATTTAATGTTACAATGTCAGTTAGTTTCAAATTAAATTCTGAAATTAGTTCTTCGCTAATATTTTGAGCTTCCAAATAACCAATGTTATTTACTGATATTAACTCTCTTTCATCATTTTGAAATGACACAATCCAAGCAGAATCTGAATTGCATATTTTATTTGTGGCATCAGTTAAATTATCTGCAAGTTCTTTGAAGTCAAGTACTTGAGTCATTAATTTACTTAAATCAATAAGTGATGTAATTTCTTCCGATTTTTGATCAAATACGCCTGCAGTTGGCAAATGGAAAAGAGTTGTAAAGAAAACAATTCCAAAATAAATTCCACCATATAACATAATTAAAGTGTAAAACACCCTAACGCCCGGTGAAAAATGAAAAACTATTTGTTGAATAATATTGGTTTCAGAAAAAAATATAAAGTTCAACATAAATAGAACCGACAAAATTACTGAAACAAATAGAAGAAATATTTTTTGCTTTTTTAACAGAAAAGCAATCCATGAAACTCTAAAGGAATTGAATGATACAAGAATAATTG
>JAQICK010000352.1 GCA_027858595.1 Melioribacteraceae bacterium | reverse complement strand
AAAGTATTGTTATCGGTAGTTAACTTTTCAGAAAACAATCGTCCAGCTGTTGATTTAATATTCATTGTGCCAAAATAGTCTGGTGTTACTTGCATAATTCTAAGAACAATATTTTTTTCTTTGTGCGTTTTCCATGTAACAAAACTGCCACTCATATTTTCTAAAGGTGGACCTTCACTCATGGAAACATTTTCAATATTCGGATATTGTAAAAATTGATATTTAGTACTTTTAAATTTTCCTGCTAATTCGCCTTTTGCCGGTATGTAAATAACATTGTTTTTATCGAAGCCTAATTTTTTATTTTGAATAAACGATAGTTGGTTATTAACTAATATGGTGCTAATAATTAAAAGAATTGATATGCAAAACTGGAAAATAACCAAAGCACTTTTTAATGAAATGCCATTCTTATTACCGGAAAACTTATTCTTTAATATTCTTTGAGGAGTGAAAGAGGATAAATAGAAAGCAGGGTAACTACCACCAAAGAGTGCAGTTAAAACTACAATAGCAGAAAAAACTGTTAGAAAAGTTAAACTGAGTGATAATTCCTTGCCTGTGAATTGATTGAAATAGGGTAATGTGATTAGTAATAGTATTATAGATAGAATAGCTGCTATAAAGGTTAGAATAGAAAACTCACCCATAAACTGCATAATTAAATTTTTCTTCTCTGAACCGAGAACTTTACGAATACCAATTTCTTTTGAGCGTGAAATAGAGTTTGCAGTAGAAATATTAACGAAATTGATACAGGCGATTAAAAGAATTCCTAGGGCAATAATAGAGAAAATACTAATGTACTTTCTATCGCTGGTCAAAGCTGAGCTATTTGATATATTTGGATTAAGATAAATATCCTCTAAGGGTTGTAAGGTAATGTAGTAATGAGCTTTTTCAATTCGTTTATTCTTATTAAGAAGGCTTTCAATTTTTTTTGCAACAATATTAGAATTAACATTATCGTTTATCAAAATATAAGTTTCATAAAGATAATTTGTCCAGCTATAGCCTGCCTTCCAGTATTTTTCAGATAGCATATGTGATTGTAAAACTTCCATCTGCATATGAGAATTGGCAGGCATATTTTCAATAACAGCACTTACTCTATATTCAGTTCCCTTATTACTTAAAAGTATTTTCCCAATAGGGTTTTCCTTACCAAAATACTTTTCTGCAATTCTTTCGGAAATAACTATATCATCTGGGTTTATAAAAGGGTTTGCAGAATTTCCTTTCACTATGTTAAAAGAGAACATTTTAAAAAAGTCAGAATCAACATTAAATACTTTATCTTCATAAAAGCCATCTTCTTTATACTTAAAAGGAGTTCTGAAGTTTTTGTTATTTCTGGTAACATATTTTACTTCTTGTATTTCGTTCTTAATGGCTTCGGCAAGTTTACCTGGTGTAACTGCCACAGTCCTATCTATATTTATACCCGTTGCATTAACTAAAACTCTGTAAATTTGATTTTTATTTTTATGAAAATCATCAAAATTAAGTTCATCAGTAACCCATAAAAATATTAAAGCTGTACAGGCAAATCCTATTGCCAAACCTGATATATTAATTAGAGAAAATGTTTTTTGTCTAAACAAATGCCTCAAAGCAATTTTAAAATAATTTTTGAACATTTTTATTCCTTTTTAAAAATAATTATTCACTCCTCAAACTATCTGCAGGGTTTGCAAGAGCTGCTTTAACTCCTTGATAACTAACGGTGAGTAATGCGAATAGTAAAGCCGATAATCCTGCTAATAAGAAAGGCCAGGCAGTTAAATCAATTTTATATGCAAAATTTTGCAACCATTTGTTCATTAAATAATAAGCTATTGGCCAAGCAATCAGATTAGCAACAAGCACCCATTTTACAAATTCTTTTGTTAGTAACAGTAATATACCTGAGCCTGAAGCTCCAAGAATTTTTCTAATTCCTATTTCTTTCTTTCTTTGTTCTACTGTAAAGGATGCAAGCCCAAACAGACCAAGGCAAGAAATAAAAATGCCCAGGAATGTGAAATATTTAAATACTCTTCCAATCCTTTCTTCAACTATATATTGTCTTTCTATCGATTCACTAAGAAAACGTAGATTGAATTCATATTTGGGATATAATTCTTTGTATTTTTTTGTAATAAAATCCCTAGTCTCGGAAACATTATTTGAATTTATCCTAAAACAAGCTGTAATGAACCAATTTGGGTGTATGAACATAGCCATTGGTAACACTGGTTTATGAAGTGATTGGTAATTGTAATTTTCTAATACACCTATTATCTTCCCTTTCCTGCCAGATATATTTAGTTCCTTACCTATTGGCGACTCCATCTCCATTGCATCAACGGCAGCTTGATTTATCACATACGCATCAGTAACATCACTTCTGTGTTCCTTTGAAAAGAATCTCCCTTCTGCTAATTTCAATTTAAAAGTTTTCATGTAGTCATATTCAACAGCCGTCTGAACCATAGTAGTTTGTTGATTGGTCTGGCCTTCCCATGAAACAGAACCTAGCCCGGCGTTAGTATCCCAGTAATAAGGGGCAAACTTTGTTAAAGTGATGTTAAGAATATTGGGATTTTCAAGTAATTGATTTTTTATCACATCATAATTTTTATAGAACCTTTTATCAACCCTCATATGAAGTATGTTGTCCTTTTCAATTCCAAGGTCTTTACTCTTTAGTAAATTTATTTGGCTGAGAATTACAAGAGACCCAATTATTAGAAAGATTGAAATTGAAAACTGTGCAATAACAAGTATCTTTCTGAATGATGAGCTTTTTGCGCCAGTCCTGATAGAACCTTTCAGAACTTTAAGAGGTTGAAAGTGAGAAAGATAAAGAGCCGGATAGCTACCAGCTATGATACCGGTCAGGAGAGTAATTCCAATTATTCCTAAAATCATATTTCCGTTACTAAGAAAATCCAAAGTGAATTGTTTATTAGTAAGGCTGTTAAAAACCGGCAGGAACAATGATGCTAAAATTATACCTAGTAACATTGATAAAAAAGTTAGAGCAAGCGATTCAATAAAAAATTGTTTTATCAAATCTGATTTTTTTGCACCGGCAGTTTTCCTAATTCCAACTTCAAGTGCTCTGTTTGCAGATCGTGCGGTAGTAAGGTTCATAAAATTGATACATGCTATTAATAAAATAAAAATAGCCAGAGCAGAGAATAAGTAAACATAAGTAATCAATCCACCTTCTCTTGGGAAATTATAAAGATGTAATCTTGTAATAGGTTGGAGAGAGAGTGAACGCTTATCCCGAACTCTATGTTTTTCAACAACATCCGATATTTTCTCATTCATGCTTTTGTTTGAAGCCTCATTATGAAGCTGAACGAAAGTTTGTATTGTGTTGGCTGCCCATGTATTCAGGCTTCTGTTCCATTGTTTAGAAAGCATTAAGGGTACTAAGTACTTAAAATTGAAATGAGAATTTAATGGATAATCCTTCATTACACCTGTTACTTTCAAATCATAATCTATATTCCAATTAATTGTTTTACCCAGGGGGTCCTCATCACCAAAATATTTTTTTGCCAATGATTCTGATAATACTATGGAATGTGGATCACTTAATGCATTCTCGGGGTCACCTTTTATGAACGGAAGTGTGAACATCGAAAGAAAATCACTATCTACTAGGTAGCCACCATCCTGATTTACTTTTATCTCGCCATACTTAATAATGTAGTAGTGATCCCACGAACAGCGTGATGCATATTTAATTTCAGGGTATTCACCTTTCAGATATTCGCACAAAGCTGTTGGCGTAGTGGTGCTTCCATTACTGAAAGAAGCTATATATAGATTATCTGCGTTTTTATGAAAGCGATCATAACTTAATTCATCTTGAACCCATTGAAATATTAAGATTGTACATGCAATACCTAATGCCAAACCACCCATATTTATAAAAGTATAAACCTTATTTTTTCTTAAGTTTCTAAAAGCAATTACAAAATAATTTTTTAACATTTTTACTCCTCAATCCAACCATCACTTAGATTAATAATTCTGTTACCATACTTTGCATTTTCTTCAGAATGAGTTACTTGAATTATTGTTGTCCCTTCTTGATTCAGATTTTTTAGAAGTTCCATAATTTCTTTGCCTTTATCAGTATGAAGATTTCCAGTTGGTTCATCAGCAAGAATTAATTTTGGATTTCCAATAATTGCTCTTCCAATTGCTGCAAGTTGCTGTTGTCCGCCACTTAGTTGGTTTGGAAATAAATCTTTTTTAGCAACCATATTAAAACGGTCAAGTATTTCGGCTACTCTTCCTTTACGTTCCTCCGCTTTAACTTTTTGATAGAGCAGTGGCATTTCGATATTTTCAAATACAGTTAATTCGTCAATTAAATGATAGCTCTGAAACACAAACCCAATATGATTTCGGTGCAATTCTGTAAGCTGTTTTTCACTTTTTTTATGAACTGGTTCGTCATAGAAAAAATACTCTCCGCCAGATGGTGTGTCTAGCATTCCAATAATATTTAGCAGAGTTGATTTACCAGAACCTGATGGTCCCATCACAGAAAGGAATTCTCCTTCTCTAATTTCAAGATTAATGTTTCTTAACACAAAAGTTTTTATGAACTTATTTGTGTAATACTTTTCAAGATTTTTTAGCGTTATCATTTGTTTTCCTTTTTTTAGCTAAAAGCTATTAGCTATTTGCTTTAAGTTTTTTATGTAATCCTACTAGCATCTTTTTGATTTCATTTATTTGAATATCTAAAGTGTTGAATTGTTTTTGATTAATGTATTTCAAATCGTGCGATAAAATAAATTGATATTCTAACTCATTTGCACTTCCCATTGATATTACTATGAATCGGGCAAAATCTGCATCACTATTTTTTCCACATCCCTCTGCAATGTTTGTTGCTATTGAACTAGCTGAACGTCTCATTTGACTAACAAGACCAAATAGTTCATCCTTCGGATATTCTTTTGTTATCCTGTACGTTTCAAGTGTTAATTGATGTGCTTTCTCCCAAACTTTCATTTGTTTAAAATTTTTCATTTGTTCTCCTCTATATTTTATATAAAAACTATTCACAATCTGAGAGCTATTAGCTAACTGCTAACAGCTTATAATAATCTACACATGAAACTTTTCTAAATAATTTTCAGTTAATATTTGTCCATCAAATAAATTCATAACGCGAGTACCATAATCAGCATAAGTAGGGGAGTGAGTAACCATAATTATTGTTGTGCCTGCTTCGTTCAAATCCAATAACATTTTCATTACTTCATTACCATGTGAAGAATCTAGATTTCCAGTAGGCTCATCCGCTAGTATAAGTTTAGGATTAGCTATAATTGCGCGTGCTACAGCAACACGTTGCTGCTGACCACCAGAGAGTTGTTGTGGAAAATGTTTTTCACGATGCATAATGTTCATTCTTTCTAATGCTTCGTGAACTCTCTTTTTTCTTTCGTTTGCTGGCGTTCCTAAGTAGAGTAATGGCAATTCAACATTTTCAAAAACTGTTAATTCGTCAATTAAATTAAAGCTCTGGAAAACAAAACCGATGTTCTCTTTTCTTAACATTGCGCGCTGTCTTTCTGAGTATTTAGAGACTTCATGTCCTGCAAAGTGATACTCGCCACCGGATGGATTATCCAAAAGGCCAAGAATATTTAGCAATGTAGATTTTCCGCAACCTGATGGACCCATAATTGAAAGAAATTCACCTTCTTTAATTTCAAAATTTACTTTATCAAGAGCTGTGGTCTCAACTTCTTCTGTTCTAAAAATCTTTGTTAAATCAACTGTTTTAATCATTTTTATCTCCAAGTAATAAATTTATATGTTTTAATTTAGAATTAACTTTTCAACCTCTCTGTAAGTATCGTAGGATGAAGTAATAACTTTTTCCCCTTTTTTTAATCCTTCAAGTATTTCTACATCTCGTGTGTTAGAGCGACCCAGACTAATCTTTCTTCTTATTGCCGATTTTTCATCTTCATCAAGAACAAATATCCACTGTCCGCCAGTAGTTTGATAGAATCCACCCATTTCTACAAATAGTACTTCTTCTGGTGCACTTAGCTCAAGGCGGATATGAAGTGTCTGGCCTCTTCTTAATCCTGTTGGTTGTTCTCCATCAAAAATCATATCTATTTCAAATCTACCAGAACTAACTTCTGGAAAAACTGTTTTTATCTCTAATGTATAAGTCTTGTTATCGAAGGTAAAAGTTCCCTTCTGTCCATTAACTACTCTAGCAATGTAGTGCTGATCTACAGGAACACGAACCCTATATTTATCGATATTATCAATTTGTCCAAGATTTTCTCCTTTAGAAATAGATTGCCCAATTTCAGTATTTAGTGATGTTAGTTGTCCTTTAATTGGAGCTTTCACAGTTAAGTTCTCCATCTGAGCACTTGTCATCTCAAGTTGTTTTTGCATTCTGGAAACATTTTGCTCTAAATCTTCAATTTGAATAATTCTAAAGAGCGAATCTTTTCGATTATTCTCTAGTGTTAAATTTCTTGAGTTTAGTAAATATTGGTAATTGTCTCGGCTATCTTCAAATTCAATTTGTGATATTAGCTGTTTTTCGTAGAGTTTTTTATTGTTTTGGAATGATCGTTTCTCTTTCCGAATTTGATACTCGATGTTCAATATTTGCATTTGTAGGTTTAATCTGTTTTGTTCCATACTTAAACGTGCCATTCGCAAACTATTCATTGTACTAAAAACATTTGCCTCGCTATACATAATTGAAAGAGCTACACTTGGATTTTCTAATCTAATAATTGGATCTCCAACTTCTAGAAATGCACCTTGTTCGGCAAATTTTTCAACAACTCTTCCACCTTCCGCAACGTCTAGAAAAAATGTCTCAATTGGTTGAACTGTTCCTGTTACTGGAATAAAATCTTGAAATGGTCCAAATTCCACAGAGGAGATAGAAATACGTTCGGTATCTACATTGAATTTACTACTGTGATCTCCCCAAATTAAATAAAACAATATCGTTGAAATAAAAACGGAGACACTGAGGATTAATAATATTTTTTTAGATGTCCATTTTTTCTTTTCAATTTTTTTATCCATAGTATGCTGTTTCCAATATCATTAGTATTATTTTTTACTTTTATCCAAAAAGTGTGCCGTGATAAATAGTATCATTAAATCCATTTTTTTATAAATTTAATTAAAAGTTTGATATAACTGTCCGCTTTTATTACATTAGTGTCCGAATACGGACGGCAAAACTAAATTAATATGTAAAACAGCTCATTTTTCTATGGAATAACTTTTGCTGTATATTACAATTAAAGGCTGAGTTCTATTTATGACAGTATTATTTATTAGTAACGTTGTCAATAAATAATCTTTTGAAAAAAAACAATCTGTCATTTCGAAATGACATCGAAATTATATCGCGAAAATAGCAGTGTATTATTTGCTGTTATAATTAGAACTCAGCCCAATTAAATAGACGGATTGACCGATGAAAAGAATTTGTGAAAGAGTGTTGATTGTTGACGATAATGAAGATGTTTTATTGGCTGCCAAGCTGCTACTAAAGTCATACGTAAAAACAATTCATACCGAGCAAGACCCTGAGGTAATTCCTCAATTAATAAATAGTGAAAGTTACGATGTTATTTTTCTTGATATGAATTTTACTCAAGACATTACAAGTGGGCAGGAGGGAATATTTTGGCTAAAGGAAATTCTAAAAATTGATTCAAGTGCTGTTGTTATTTTAATTACTGCTTATGGTGATGTTGAAACCGCAGTAAAAACAATTAAGGAGGGAGCAACTGATTTCATATTAAAGCCTTGGCAAAATGAAAAATTTCTTGCAACTTTTGCATCCGCAGTCAAATTAAGAGAATCACGAAATGAATTAAATTTAATCAGATCACGCCAAAAGCACTTGAGTGCTGATTTGGACACAAAATTTCATGATATTATTGGAGCATCATCTCTGATGAAAGAAGTTTTTGCGACAATTGAGAAAGTAGCAAAAACAGATGCTAATGTTTTAATTCTTGGTGAGAATGGTACTGGAAAAGAATTAGTGGCACGTGCTATTCATCGCCAATCACATAGAGCTGATGATGTTTTTATTAATGTTGATATGGGAGCAATCTCATCTTCATTATTTGAAAGTGAATTGTTCGGTCACAGCAAAGGAGCATTTACTGATGCAAAGGAGAATCATACTGGAAGATTTGAAACTGCTTCTGGGGGAACAATATTCCTAGATGAAATTAGCAACTTATCATTGGAGCTTCAGGTAAAATTGCTATCGGTGCTTCAGAACAGATCTATCTCGAGAGTTGGCTCGAATAAAGTAATTCCAATTGATATTAGATTGGTCTGTGCTTCAAATAGAGATTTAAATCAGATGATAAACGAGAATAGTTTCCGTCAAGATTTAATGTACAGAATTAATACTGTTGAAATTCACATACCTCCGTTACGTGATAGGGCAGAGGATATTTTATTACTTGCAGAATACTTTTTGGAAATTTATAAACGGAAGTATAACAAACCTCGATTAACCATTGGTGAAACTGCCGTAAAAAAAATATTACATCATACATGGCCAGGTAATGTTAGAGAATTGCAACATTCTATAGAAAGATGCGTAATTTTAGGTGAATCCGACATACTTCAACCACACGATTTTTTCTTCTCGGCTAATGAGGAGATCAAGAAGGAAAAAGTAACGCTTGATAGTTATAATTTAGATGAAATTGAGAAAGAGGTAATTAGAGAAGTCATTAAAAAGAATAAAGGGAATATTACAAAAGCCGCAACTGATCTTGGTTTAACCCGAACATCGCTATATCGGCGCATGGAAAAATTTGGTTTGTGATATGAAAAATTTTCGATTAAAAGGTATAATTAAAATTTTTCTTTTAACAGCACTTATTTTTCTTTTATTCTTTTTTCTTTTTGTAGAAGACCAAATTGTAATATCGCTATTAATATTTCCTATAATAATTTATCAAATATATTCACTATTTAAGCTAGTGGATACTACCAATAGAGAACTTTCTCAATTTTTACTTGGAATAATTCACTCAGATTTTTCACAATCATTTTACAGAAAATCTCCCGACAAATCATTTAATGAGCTTCACGCAACTTTCAATGAAATTATTGATAAGTTTCAGAAAATACGAATTGACAAGGAAGAGCATTACCAATATCTGTTAACTGTTATGCAGCATGTGGGAATTGGGTTAATTGCTTTTAAAGTGAATGGAGATATTGATTTTATAAATGAATTTGCAAAAAAACTTCTTAAAATTAAATATTTAAATAAAGTAAAATCACTAAATAAAATTGAAAATAATTTTGGTGACTTGCTACTGAATGCTAAAAATGGTGAAAGGAAAACTGTCGAATTAAATTTTGATTTCGATTCCGTTCAGATGGTTGTTTCTGCTAGAGAGTTTAAGCTACGAGGAGAGTGGTATAAATTAATTTCTCTTCAAGATATCAAAGGGGAACTTGAAGAGAATGAGATGGAGGCTTGGCAAAAGCTTATTCGTGTATTAACACATGAAATAATGAATTCTATTACTCCAATATCTTCACGGGCTGGAACTGTTACAACGAGGTTAGAGGATTCATCAGAAATTGGAAAAGAAGAAAACGATGAATCACTTGAAGATATTAAAAATGCTGTTTCCACTATTAAGAGACGAAGCGAAGGTCTAATCAATTTTGTTGATAAATATAGAAGCTTAACAAAAATTCCAAAACCAACCATTAAGCCATTCAAAATTAATTTACTCTTTAACAGATTAAGTCTACTATTAGATAAAAAGATTTCGGAAAGTGGAATTACCTTTTCAATTAAAATTATACCAGATGAACTTATAGTTAAAGCTGATGTTGATTTGTTGGAACAAGTTTTATTGAACTTATTGATTAACTCAATCCAAGCAACAGCTAATAGTGACGTGCCAACAATAGACTTAACAGCATTTAAGGATATTTCAGGGAAAATTAATGTGCAAATAAAAGATAATGGAAAAGGTATAAGCGAAGAAGTACAAGAAAAAATATTTATCCCATTTTTTAGCACAAAACAGAGTGGTTCTGGAATTGGACTAAGTTTATCAAGACAAATTATTCGGGCTCACAAAGGCAGCATTAAAGTCTCTTCCAAAATAAATAGAGGAACTACTTTTACAATAAGGCTTTAATGTTTTTTTGCACTACTCTCTAAATAATCTCAAGTTTTAAAAACAATTTATCTATAGAAGCAACTTTTCGTCCGTTCATTCGTCCTTATATAAGCTGCAGTGGTATTATTTATAATTACTTATTATATAAATAACAACTGTTTCATTTTTTTGTAAAAAATTCTTAGTGAGTCATTTATATGAGTAGAACTAAAATTAATTTCAATAAAAGAGTCTTATCATTGGCAAAACTCACGGTTTATTTATTACTAATCTTAAATACTCATCTCCTTTGCATGTCAAATTTGGAAGAAAATAAATATAATGTAGGGTTTAGATACTATAAAGAATATGATACCACACGACTTTATACTTACAATCAAGATACAACTTTTCGTCCTCTGCTTATAAATTTTTGGTATCCATCTAAAGTGGAATCGGATAAAAGTAATATGAGCTTTAAGCAATACGTTGATTTAATCTCTATTAGAGAAGATTTTTCAAAAACAAATGATGTTATAGATAGCGATAGTTACAATTTCGTAAATGCATACGCTCAATTTGCAAAAAACTCTTATGCGATTGGATTGAATGTTAATACTCAACAAATCCTTGATTCTCCAGTAAAAGCATGTTTAAACCTTCCTATTGAAAAAGGTGAATTTCCTTTAATCATTTATGCTCCATCCAACAGTAAAACACCAACCCAAAATCATATAATTTGTGAATATTTGGCAAGTTACGGCTTTTATGTTATTTCTGTTCCCTCAGCTGGTCCTAATTCAATTGAACGTAAAGATATGGGGAAAAGTATATTAGCACAAGTTAAGGATATGGAGTTTATTCTTGATTACATAGAAAATAGAATCAAAATAAAATATTCTAATATTGGGTTATTTGGTTTTAGCACTGGTGGATTGGCAACGGCTATCTTCCAAATGAAACATAATAATGTAAAAGCTCTTTTTAGCATGGATGGAAGTCATGAATACTCATTATTCATATCTCTTACACAATTAAAAGAATATGATATTACCAAAACTGATGTCCCATATTTTCTAGTAGGCAATGGTAGTAGCAAATCGGTATATCCTTTTTTAAATTCAATAAAATCAAAAGACAAGTTCTTCTTTCGAATGCCGCATCTCTCTCATTTTGGCTTTGTATCCTTTTGGACATACTTTGATAATTGTAACCCCGATACAAC